>JAPZAR010000005.1 GCA_027460535.1 Candidatus Methanoperedens sp. | reverse complement strand
AAAATACAGTAATGAAAGTTGGATTATGGGGGATGTTTCCATTCACATAGAAAATGGAAAACTGGTCGATGAAGAGATAAGTATAGCCTCTACTTCAAATATAACAAAGCAAAAAATCAAAGAGTTAAGTAAAGATAATAGGGTACGTGCCATAGAATTGGATCCTATCTTCTATTGAAATAAAATATTAAGAGACGTAAAGGAATGCAATTAGGCGCTCTGCTTGCAGCGATGCTGCTGGCGACGGCTGTAATTATCCCTTCAATGGGGGCAAGTCCGGATGTAAGCAAGACGAAAACAGAAAAAGCTCTGGAGTATATAGCGCAGAAGCATGCGGTACCGAAGGAGAGGCTTATGGTGATGAATAAAAAAGAAGCGAACTTTCCCTTGTCCAAAAAGAAAATCTGGAGTGTGAAAGCTCTGGATACGAAAACCACAGATGCTTACCTTGTCGACCTTGACGAAGCAGGCAACATTGCAGACATGAAGGCAGTGAGGGATATGGAGATTGCCATATATAAAGAAAAATATGGGAAAAAAGAGATAGAACTGCAAGAAAAACTGCAAAAAATGAATCCAGACGATACAGTTGAAATGGGAATCTGGTTAAATCCTGCAATAGAAGCACCAATATCAGTGGGCGAAATCAGCGATGAAGAGAATCACAAGATACTTGATGCAAAGAGAAAGGATTACGCACAAAAAGAAAAACCGGTCCTTGATATTCTTAAATCAAAGAATATAAATATAAAATATGCTTCCCAGTACGCACCCCTGATTTATGCGGAGGTACCTGCAAAATTAATGGCAGAAATAGAGAACATACCAGAGGTTGATGGAGTATACCTTGCAAAACAATTTAAACCCGCACTAAATATGGTGGCTCAAACCGTAAAAGTACAGCCAGTGTGGAGCGCGGGAATTATGGGAAGTGGAATCAAAGTTGCAGTAGTCGAAAAAGGGCGCTTTACGACCGAAAATCCCTATCTTACACCAGGGCCTTCCTACAAAACTGCAGGTCCAGATTCACATGCTACCCAAGTTGCGGGAATAATTGCAAGTACTCATCCTACGTACAAAGGAATCTCTTATGGAGTACCTGCAATATTAAGTGCAAATGCAGGAAGCTGGTCGGAATCTGATATGATTGCAGCTTCAGAATGGGCAATTACCAATGGCGCAAACATACTGACCAACAGCTGGGGAGACGATACAGGCCTAGTTATGAGAGGGATTGATAGATACTATGATCACGTTGTATGGGAGAATAGAAAAACAGTAACTGTAGTCTCCGGGAACGAGGGACAAACTAGTGGGAATGTTGTTTCACCGGGATTAGCCTATAACATCATTACTGTTGGAGGATTCGATGATAAAGATTCCTCTGAATGGTTAGATGATACTATGTGGGCAGGTTCAAGCTATAAAGATCCAACTTCACCGCATATGGATAGAGAAAAACCAGAGGTAATAGCCGTAGCTACACATGGAAGCAGGTACATTACAAGTACACATATTGCCAATCCCTGGGTATATGTTGTTGTAGGAGCTGGAACAAGCTACGCAGCACCAGCAGTTGCTGCAGAAGCTGCACTGCTCATGCAGACAAAAAGCTGGCTGACACTATGGCCAGAGACTGTGAAAGCTGCTATCATGGCATCTGCTGTACATAACATAGAAGGAAGCAGCATGTTGAGCGAATACGATGGCGCTGGCGGAATAGACATTTCGAATGCATATTATACCGTAAATAACAACCGTATATCAGGAGAAATGTTGTTAGCCAGTAATTTCCCTAAGGACTATACGTTCACCGCATCGGCAGGACAAAAGGTCAGGGTAGCTATAGCCTGGGACTCTCATCCCGACTCCAATCATCCGCCAACAAGCGATACATTAGTGTCGGATTTAGACCTATACATCCTTGATCCCAATGGAAACACAGTAGCTTTCTCATCCAGCTATGACAATAGCTATGAGATAGTTGAGTTTACTGCGCGAACAACTGGAACCTTCAAAGCAAGGATCAAAAAATATGGATCTGCATCATATGAATACCTAGGGTTTGCTTACACATATGCGTAACCCTTATTTTTTTATTGGGATCAACATGAGAATCAAATTTTTAATCCTAATATTGTTTTTTGTAGTACTGGTAGCATCCCTTGGATGTATAGAATCTAAAAAGTTACCTGCCCCTAATGAGACAAAAATAATTGCACCTAAACCTACATTAGCTCCGACTGAACAAAAATTGCCTGCATATAATGAGACAGAACTTTTAAAAATCAACATTACTTTCGAGACCTGGTCAAGGGGTTACTGGTCAAATTCATCTTATAATGAACCTTATTTTAGAGTGATTACTAATTATAGCGAATGGGTATCTTTCCTTGATAATCAGGGTTACCTAGCCTGGCAGGGAGGAGAGGGGCCTTTAAGATTAGAGGGGTCAATTTATCCCGGCATATTTACGAAACCAAGGCAAATGAAACCATCCGATTTTGACAACTATTCTGTCATAGCCGCGATGATGGGGCGAATAGGTCGTGCCGAGGGTCCTGAAATTGAGATAAGAAATATCACTGCAGCGGATAATATTTTTAATGTGATCATTGCATTCAAGCTTGGTCCGGGAGCTGCTGTTGAAAGTGCTCCATATCATATTATAATGATCAAAAAAGAGCTATTGCCGAAAGAGCCCATTTTTGACTTCATTGATATTGAGGGTAAACTTCTGGCAAGGGTTGCAGAGAGCGGGTATAGGTCATCCCCTTCACTGATCGACATAATTTCATTCGAACATCCTGCTTTAAGAAATTATTCTGATATAGAGGAGATCGAAGAAGATTATTATCTAGGAGACTTGAAAAGGGGTTGCATCGAATGCGAAGGAAAAGAGCTTGATTATATTATTCGCGGCTACCCGAAGCGCTGGGATGGAGAGGAGAGCATAGTAATGACCCTGCAGAATGCCTTTACCGGGACCGAAAAATTAAAAAGAATAGAGATAATCCTCGAGAAAGAAACACAGGTGGCTTTCAGAACAGTTGCAATCGGCGAATCGAGTGGGTATACAAATTCGATATTCATAATAATCAACAACCGGACAGAGTGGACTAATGTCTGGATGAAGCACAGCAGTTATCTCAAGACCCATAAGCCAGAGGTGCCTGATGTAAACTTCACCAACGAAACCGCTGTAGCTGTTTTCTTTGGAGAATCGCCTGCATTTGATGCAGGACTTATAGACATTACTAAAACAGGAAGAACTGTTTTTGTTAAACTGCAAAAGAAGTATCCTGCGAGTCGTTCTTCGGTACAACCTTATTTTATAGTCAGGTTCTCAAAACCTTCGGATAATATAACTCTCAGAACATTGAAATGGGAATACAGTTCCAATTGATGGACATCAATATTTATTTTTTATATTATAAAAGTGTGATATGATTTCAAAGAAATTCATGAAAAATTCATTAAAGATTTTACTGGCCTTTATTTCTATAGTACTGATAACCGGATGCCTCGAACAAAAAGAGAAAATTCAAAAAGTTATTCCAGATGTTCTTACCACTGTTGATTCATACAATCCACCTGCCTACAGGGGGAATTCAACAATCGTCAATTTTGCTATAAGTGGCATAAATGTCAAAAAAGGAAACGAGATTTCTCTGAATTATAAAACCGAGATGGTGCATACCAATGGCTCTCTGGAGCTAGCTCCGGACGGCATGCATTTAATCCCTGATCAAAAGCCGTTGATTTTCAAGCGCACGGCAAATGCCGGAGAAGCGCCAGAGAAATTATATTCTAATTTGACAGTCACTGTTGATAAAACGGCTGCTGATGGGGATTATTATATAATGATCAGCGGGAGAGATAAAGGTTTGGCTTTTGAAAGCTCAGTATTGTCTTTTAAGATCGGCAAAGGTGGAAAACTGCCACTTCCAGAGAAAGATGTATGGAATATAGGTTATACCAGAGAACAGGCCCCGCCACTGAGTGAAGAAGAAAAGGCAGAAGCGGTGGCAATTGCGGTTAATGACACTCTTTTAAAAGGCAAAAGTTATGGAATCATTGGAGTGAGATTAAATTTTTATGATATAGGAAATTTCTCCGGATTTTTTCCCGTTGTTTCGATAGGCATGGAAGATGTCAATGTCCAGTATGTAATCGATTTTGAAGATAAAAAAGTACTACAATCTTTGTTTCTAATGAATAGTCAGATACCGAAAGTATGGATATTCACTTCTGATTACGATTTGGCTAAGAATCCGAATATCCCTTCTATCGGGAGAGGAAAATCCACTCTGATAAATCTGACAATCAGTGGTTCTGTCAGCAAGGGAACAAAAGTATATTTGAATTACAGTGTATATGCAAGATATCCCGACGGTTCTACAGAAAAAAATCCAAAAGAAGTGGATTTATTTATAGTACCAGATGTAGTGGTTTTCCAAAAAGAATGTACAGAAGGATGCGAATTACGTTCTAGCCTCATAGTGAATGTGAGCCAGGCTGCAAAGCAAGGTTTATATCAAATATATTTTGAGGGAAGGTCTACTGAAGATATAGTTAATTACGAGGATTACCAATTTGTTTTAGGAAAATAAATTAAATATCGGATGGTGCATTAATGCAAGAAAATTGCTGATTGTACAGGTGAATAAATCCTGTTGATTTGGGTGATATTGGAATAGATAAGTCCTGGATTCGGATTAGTAGAAGCAGGTTAGTATATCAAATGACAGCTTACAGGAAGTAATTAAAAAATGAAAATCCACATCATTGCAGTATTTGTGATATTGTTCATATTAGGTACAGGGCTTGTTGCTGCTGGAACATTAACGATCAATCTGGAGCCCAGCCTTGATGGCAAAGGGGATATCAGGGCAACGTCCATCATTCAGGCTGTACTGTCCATATATGATGGCGAATTTATTGATCCTGAGGCGGTTGTCATAATAAGAAGTGGGAAAATCTCGAACGTCTCCAGAGACAGCGAACTACAAGACATGGAGCAGACAGAGAAGAGGCTTAATGTATCTAATAACGAATCAGTGAGCTGGGGATGTAATTTTAGCATACGTGAATGCTCCTACGAAGTCGTTAAGTCTCTCAATAGACCTTTTAATGCTGCAACTATTACTTCCGGCACAGCACGGTTTAGTCTAAGAAGTTATGGGTATGCAGGCAATCGCTACATTATGACAAATAATCTCTGGGGCGATCTCATTCCAACACGAATTGATGACCCGACAAAGGATATCCACCAGTTCGTGGGACAGAAGCTGCGGGTATCTGTTATTGGCAACCTTTCAGATCCGACCTATCGAATCGAAACTTTTACCGCAGGGCAGGGTTATGATCATCCAACGGTCAGTTACTATGACCCCACCAACAAGGGGGTACTGGGGAGATCTCAGGGAGATGTCTATATCATATTGTCCCTGAAGACAAATCCGCAGAGATTCCAAGTTATCACGCTCGGCCCACCGTATTCAGGGCGAGAACAGACGATAATTGACTATACGCCAACCACTCATCCGAACACTTCGACCTCGATCAATCCATCGTTCTCGAAGTGGATGTTTGGCGAAGACAGCCACGGCGTTGATTACGGTGGGAATGATAGCAAGTGCAATACCTGCCATGGCAATCTGGATACGAAGCCATCCAAATTCTCTGAAATCACGGTCAGCAGCGGTTTTTGCTTCAGGTGCCACTACGGTAAAAGCGGTTCTGACAAAGGGTTCGTAGTAGATACAATCGGACTTGGGATCGGTACACCTGCACCAACAACACCGAATCCGACCACGGTTCCAAATATACCAGTGACCACAACAGCGAAACCAACACCAGCACCAACGACCGCACCGCCAAAAACCCCTGCGTTCGAAGTAATTTTCGCAATTTCAGCAATACTGGCAGTGCTATTAATTAAAAGAAAGTAAAATAGTATAACTTTCTTGGCGTCTTGATAAAGTTATAAATAAGATTGAATTTAATTTTTATCAGGGAAAGAAATCATACATGGTACTGAAATGGTCGGAGTTAAAATCTCGGAGCAATATCTGGAAATAATTATATAGCTCAAAACCAACAGAAGCATCGCGAAATAAGGCGTGGCGAAGTATACCCATGGATAGATATGATAGGTATACGGAGACGGAAGATTTTGATCGAACTCTGGAAATAAATAGAACAAAGGTTCATTGGTCAGAGGATTATCAAGAATATGGTAGAATATAAAGAAATTAGGGTCAATAGCAGAGAACTCGTTCTCGGTTTATTAATTATTTTTTTCAGTTTGACTTTGGGTCTCCTAGTTCCTTTTGTTGCACCAGCACTATGTGTTTCGCTGTTAGTAACCGGTGTATATGCTTACAGGCATGCCATAGATGTTGGCATGCGTACTATTGCCATAGCGGCTATTACAGGCGGTATTTTGATGTTCTTGATGATAATTGTAATATGGCTTTTTATGGTATCGAATATAACCTCGACCTCCTCGATTGAGAATTATCCAGGAAGATAATTTTATTTTTTTAAAGTAAGGAAACTCATGAATAAAAAAGTGAAAATAGGCCTATTGATTATATCAGTTACAGTTATTTGTTTTATAATCATTTCAATTACAAACAATACTTATATTGGTCCAAAAGGTGAGGACTTCCCATTTTATTCTTTAATGTTCAGGGGTCTAACTTACGACGGAAAAGGAAATCTGTCTTGGGAAAAGATTTCGTGGAATTTTTTAGAACCTCAAAAATACAATTATAAATATTCGGTTCGAACTCCGGGAAAAAGTATCGAAGTTTCTTCATTTTCATATGGGGGAGATTATAATGTTTCATCTGATGCATTTCAAAGTTATGAGAATTTGCTGGAAAAAAACAGATACAACAAAATTGATTTTCATGTTACTATTGAATCAGGGAAATTTGTGATTTTAAATAGTTCAGCATTCGAAAATAATTATTTTGTTTATGTAGAGCTAATTAGAACTTTATCAGATACATATTATGTTATTGTTATAAAATCCAATATTAATGAGAAGGAAGTTGTGAAAACACTCGTAAAAGGCAACACTACCTAAAGGGATGATGCCTGGCGAGGCAAGGCGGGATGTGAATTTCACTTTAACTGTTCCAGAATATCTACCACATGCCTCTTCCTCGCTTTGCTAAAGTTAATTATGGGTTCACACATTTGCGACATTTTAATTATGATTTCAGTGACATTTATTGTAATACTACCCCTGATTACTCCTCAAAGATAAAAACCTCCTCCATTTTTGATTTCAATACTTTAGCTATATCATGAGCAAGCTTCAAGGAGGGATTATATTTTCCTTTTTCTAAGAAAACAATAGTTTCTCTTCTTACACCCACCTTTTTGGCAAGTTCTTCCTGAGTTAAATCATATCTTGCCCTGAGCTCTTTAATTCGCGTTCTCATTAACCCCCCTTTCGTATCTGTAAAATAACAGGACGTATAAGACAGAGGCGACAGCAAAAACAGGCCCGATCAACGCCGTGAATATCATTTCATTTATCAGCTTTAAACCGAGTAATGTGAACAAGACAGTTATTGATACGTAGAGGAACATGAAACCTGTCCTTGATGCCCTGAGCGTGTTTAACTCCGAGCGCTCGTCGGTAAGAGTCTCGTCGATATGGGTGTCTGAATCCTTCCATTTATTCCACTTATTGTAGGTTTTAATCGACATGAAAATCCCAAGAATTATTAAAACCCGCTGAGCGCTTTGCCAAAAGTGTTCTCATAATACAATGAAAGCCAGAGCATACCCACAGGACAAAAAACACGCCTACGAGACATTCGCGAAGTAATATATCTCTTGTTTTCATTATACATCACCTTTTTTGTCAATATAATGCCCAATAATTATCCATGAAAACAGGGAAGCAATCCAAATCACATATACCGTGCTTGTATATTCCAGCCCTAAATTAAAGGCGCTGTTAACCACGCCGGAAACCATAAGGGCCGCAATAAGAAGCAAATATGCAAATAATCCAGATTTCGCCCCAATCCTGCGTGACCGCTCATCAGCTATTGTTTTTCCTTCTGATTCTGCCTTGAACCTTTTGATATTGAAATATGCGCCTATCAAAAAACTCAAACCAACGATGAAAATCAAGGGTTCGTAATACGGTTTTCCTTCATAAATATTTTGAAGGAGCCAAAAAGATGCAAATGCAAGCATAAATACGCTTATGGCCAATTCAATCTTACTCTTCAATAGCATTTTTTTATTTTCCTTAATCTTCATTCCACCTCACCTTTTTTGTTGTAGTACCACCTGAACACAATGAAAATCCAGAGTCCGATAATCCATATATCCTGGACCACTTCAGCTAATTCTCTCGACGGGGTTAATGAGGGGGAGATTTTCAGCAATCTGAGGAGCAAGATTATTGCTCCAATCAGCAGGGTTGCAATAAACGCAGAATATCCGGCTTTTTTCCGGACTCTTACAGACCGCTCGTCTTCTATTAAATCTTCTTTAGATTTAGTGGCCGCGATTAAACCGGTTATTAATCCTATAAGACCACCAATAATTAAAAGAAATCCGATAGTGCTAATTGGTTCGATAAATAAAAAAATGATAATTCCAGCCAGAAGTGCGCCCAGGCTTATTCCAATAAATTTTATGATATCCTTATCTTTCCTGAATTTCAATTCAATTCCTGCTTTTTCCCATAATATAATATCAGCAATACCCACGAAACAATTGTAATGCCCGATATGGAAGCCAAACGTAATACACTTCGAATAAGATATTCATTTGTCATGAAAACCATGAAATTGTTGCCATAATATCCAAGAGCACCAAAGACCAGATCTATAACAGTAAGAATCACAATATACGCTAAGGTAATTTGAAGCGCTTTATATTCGGATTTTTCCCGGATCCTTATATCTCTTTCATCTATCAGTGTTTCTGTTTTCGACTTTTTTGATAAGTTCAGATAATATAAAAACCAGAATATACCTATGAAAATGTATCCCGAATGATCAATTCCTATACTCTTATTATATGCTATATCTATCAGTCCCAACAACATCATCACTAGACGATATAAACAACCATTTCAAATTAGAATTTTTCTTGAGTTTCATTCTACATCACCTTTTTTATTGTAGTAAATCCCGAGCGCAGTCACCGAAATAATGGCAACTAAGATTATCGACATATATCTAGGGAAAAGGTGCGTAAAATCCCCCGGGCTTGGAAAACCCAGGAAAGAATCGCCCAAATTAATCAGGTTCACAGACCACAGCATATCAAATAGCATTAAAAATACCACATACAAAAAAGTTATCAAAAATGCTGCTGTGTTGGCTTTCATCGCGCGTTTTCTTATGCGTTCGTCAATCATAACTTCGGATTCCGGCTTTCTTGATAAATATAGCCCTATTGCAAGAATTATCATCCCTGCGACAATACTTGGTAATCCCGGGTTTGGACCCGAAGGGGGTATGATATTCAAGCGCTCCAATGCGCCAAACAGTATATTAAACAGGCCAAAAAGTACAGTGCCAAGATAAATCTTGTTGTTTATTATTTTCATTTCGCATCACCCTTTCTTTCAAAATATTGAAGAAGCGCAAACGGAATAATCAATACAGCCGCACCCATCATCCAAAGAACCAGAGGTACTGTCAATTTTGTGGGGTAAAATGCATCTATTCCTATTAATGCAGCAACGGTCATTGTCATGCCAATCCACGAATATCGGAAGGCAACTCCGGATAATTTTAGTGTCCGCTCATCCGGCTTGAAGAATTCCCCATCGCCTTTTATCAGGGCAAGCCCGGATATGATGCCAAGGAGGAAAATAACGATTCCTAGCGGATGTGTTGCGGTTTTCGCTTCTTCAAGTGTGCCCCCTTGAAGTATTATCGCCGCGCCCCAAAGCAAGTGAATTAATACCACTATCCACAATAGAACCAAAAGCTTTTGCCAGAGTTTCATTCCATATCACCTCTTATTTCAAAGTACCAAATAAGCCGGGGCAAGAAATCCGAGTGCTACTGCAATATTTATTTTGCTTTCCATTATCATCCAATCACCAAAAGTTATCCAGTTACAACTTTGCTTTCACCAGACATCTCCTCTTCGTTCAAAATATAGAACAAAAACAAAGGGGAGAATGAATAATAGCAGTATCAATCCAAGAAACATAGCTATAGGTGAAATTGTGCCGATATTTATTATCCCCGACATATCCAAAAACACGGACGCAAACCAAAGCACAATCATAACAAGCCAGGTGTAGTACGCGCCATGAACTAAGAATTTGTGTGTTCTTTCATCGCCACTATTTTGTTGATTTATCATTTTCTTAAATCTACGAAACCATATGCCATCGATTGTGATTGATATGCCACCGAATATCAGGTCTATGAACCTGTGAGGCGCATTACTATTTAAAAGAAATATGAGGCTGCCTGCAAGCAAAAGTACAGCTCCGATAGCCAGTAAATGCATTCGTTTTTTAATCAATCCGCCGGAATATAAGTACCATGTACTTCCCCAAAAAAACATCCACCCAAATCCTGTAGTTCCTTCAGTTCCGAAAAACACCACCATAGCTATGCCGATGCCAAATAGTATAAGGCCGATTATTGAATTCATTTGTTTTGATAGTTTCATACCATCACCCAAAGTTATTTATTTACAACTTTATGTTATAAATATATAACATTTAATTTCATTTAAACATTTCGGTCGTCGTGCGGCGGGCTGGGGTGATTTCGTTGAAATCAGGGTTTTTATCGAGTTGCCTAAGCGATTCGGTGGAGCAGCAGGAGGAGTGATAAAAACCCTTGTTCAGCGATCCGAACGAAGTGAAGGCAAGGGAGCGAAGCGACCGCAGAGTTCGGCCGGGCTTAATATCCTTACTCTTTCGAGTCATACGCCTGTCCAATAAAAGCACCCACAGAAACGCCAAGAAGAACGCCCGTTATCAAACCTGTCTGGTATGGTGTTGGACTTTGCATTAGTGCATATATGGACCATAGTAGAATACCCGCAGAAATTGTGATGGCTAACCAAAAGTTTATTTTTTTACTAATAATCATATTATGATTTAAGATATAAATAAATATATTTGTAAGCCCCACCGAATCTCGTTGGACTCAGGAGTCTAAAGTGTTAATCCGCCCACAAAAACAAAATCTGCGCCGTACTTTTTGGCAGTTTTTATCATTTCATCAAGATGTTCCTCGGAATCGGATAAAAATGGCAATACGGGAATATAGTTTACTCCGGCTAGAACCCCTGCTCCTTTGCATTTTTGCATAGCCTGCCTTCTCGACCCATGGATAGATATGATAGGTATACGGAGACGGAAGATTTTGATCGAACTCTGGAAATAAATAGAACAAAGGTTCATTGGTCAGAGGATTATCAAGAATATGGTAGAATATAAAGAAATTAGGGTCAATAGCAGAGAATTCGTTCTCGGTTTATTAATTATTTTTTTCAGCTTAGTTCTAGGTGTCCTGGTTCCTTTTGTAGCACCAGTACTCGGAATCGTCCAGCTTGTAAGTGGTGTTTACGCATACAAACATAGTACAGATGTTGCCCTACGTACTATTGCAGTAGCAGTTATTGCCAGCGGCATAATGATGTTTGTAATAGTGATCTTTTTATTGCTTTTCATGGTATCGAATACAACTACGACTCCCTCTATTGAGAATTACCCAGGAGGATAATATTTAAACAATATTTATAAATAATATGAACACAAGAACAATATTCATAAAAATATCATTGACAATAATTCCATTAATACTTGCCTTACTTTCATACATCGCTTCAAAATTTTTTGTTGTTTCAAGATACGGAACTGTAGCAGCTTATATGGAAAAAGAGGGATCCAGTATTACTTTCTTTTTTTTGATGATAGTATTCCTTATTGCCGTTTCGGACTCAAAACAAAGAAAAAAGATGGCAATAGTTTACATTTCGTTATATATTATTTCGCTCTCTGCTTATTTCTACGATTTATTTTATTTTGGTCTTAAAATAATATCAATTGTTTTAATAGCTGGATTATCTCTTCTTATAGGTACATTGCAAGTAAAAGAGGAAAGAGAATCATGAATATTTTAAAGAATTCTTCAAAAATTAATGTATGATTTTAAGGTCTTTTTAATTGTATCTTTACATATTTGTCACAATTTTTAAATATTGTTATAATATATTCCTCGTAAAATGCTCCAAAAATAATACTACTCCTCGCTGGTGTCAGATGCCACCACGACAGGTTGCGATGCTGTATCGGACTCGCTCTCTGGTTTAAAATGCTGCACCCAATCTTCAGATATGAGAGTCAAGCTATTTTCATCCGTTTCGTCTGGCGCCGTTAGGACAGTAAGGATTTTTCTATCTGAAATTTTTATTATCGTGCCATTTATTGGATGCATGCCGGCCTGCTCGCCTCCTGCTGTGAGTTCGACTCTGTCCCCCATACAAAACCCGCTCTTTGAACAGTCGCTGTCATTCAAAGTGTTTATTGACCGCTCCATATCGAGATTATCTGTTTTCGGTTCCCCATTATTTTCCTTGAAGACATGTGAACCTCCCATCAATAGAAATGCAATCCCAAAAAAAAAGACGCCGTATACTATTATTCCGATTTTTATCACATTTTTCATTTCAATTCCTAATGGACATGTTCCTTAATATTTTTTCTTGATTTTCCGAAAATGTCATGCTTTTTTCCGGCGGGAACATGAGTCCTGCATTATCTTGCCGCGCTGAATAGATACCGGTCTTAAAAGCGTTAAATCTAAGTGCTGTTGAAAACTATTCTAATGCCAGGACAAACATTTTCGAGGAAAGATGAGCTCGATCTCAATAGAAACAACCAATGAAAACCAGCTCACTGTCGAGGAGTACGTTCGCTATATAAAAATAAAAGACCACATCCTGCAGGTCTTAGAAAGTGCTGACCTGAAAGAGGTACTCCGCTCAGATGAAGAATCCATCAACGGTCTCACCATCGACCTTACCGTAAAGTACTCAGTGAACAAGAAAGATTAATCTTAAATCCCTGTTTTATATCTCAATATTGCGCCGATCCCGCCAAATGCAGTCAGAAGCTGGTTCCCTTCTTCAAATGCGCTTGAAATGAACACAGTGTTGGTGCTCATCTGGTCAGCGATGGTTGAAAGCTCATCCACGATATCCACCGACTCCTGGATGCTAAGGCTGCTACCGCACTGTTTGCAATTCCCGGGCTGGTATTCCTCTTCCCCCGCTTTCTTGGTGATAGTTTTCTTTTCCTCAAACCCGCAGTTACCGCATTTTATCGTGATGCGAAGCTTCCGAAGCTCGTCCGATAATAAAAGGGTATCAACAGTACCCATCTGGAGGTTCTTCCTGACCTGTTCTTCCCCGTACGAAGCAAGGCCGTTATCACTCACCAGCTCTCGCAGGAATCGTTCCATGTACTTCTTCTCCTGCACTACCTCCACGTCCTGCAGAGCATCGCCCAGTTTGTCAAAAAGCTCATACAGACCGGATTCATCTGTATACGCCACATCAAATAGCCCGAGGATCTTTTTCTGGATCTCATGATGCAGAAAGCTTCCGCTCTCGAATTCTTCCTTGGTGGGCGATGGTCCCCCGATGAACACACCCTCGAAGTCCTTCTGGTCAACCGCAAGAAATACTTCACTCGCCGCGTCTGCGATGCGCGTATAGAACTCGTTTATCGCGATGAGACGGAGTTGCTGGAACCTGTGCGAACTCTGTCCACCTTTTCGCTGCTTACCCGGGACCATGGAAGTCAAATGCGCCATTTCCTCGATGTGCTTCCCGCGCAACAATCCAACAGTTGCCTCGCGCCGGTCGAGCACGATCAAGCCGTAGGTCTTTTTCTCATGGAGCATGTCTTCGAGCGGGATGAGAAGGAAGGATGAGTCGCAGTGGTATTTGTAGGAAACAATGGCTTCCGGCGGCTCTATTATGTAGGTCTCCATATCTGTCTTGTTCGCGCCTATATCCACGGCCCCGCAGAAGATCACCACACCGTTCACGGGAGCTTTCGGTATCAGTTTAAGCCTTGAGAGCAGCGACTCAATGGCGCCGGTCACGTTCTGTCTTGTCACTCTTGATTTGATATTTGAAGCCTGGCCGAATTCTTCCCGCAGCTGGCTTGAGACTTCATGTATCTGCTTGTCGTGAGGGATATAAAGTGAGATGAGCTCAGTGCCTCTGCCTTTTTTATTGCGGAGCGCCTCAAGCGTTCTTTTGAATTCGTACTTTTTATGGGCTTCTGATTCGACCATTTTTAGCTCCCGTGGGATTTGATTCTTTCATATCTACTATTATAGATAAATGTTGAGTAAAACATAAGATTTTATGAATTCATATTCCCTATCTCGATGTGGTTGAAATTATTGCAAAAATGTTTAAAATGATTCCTCAAGATAATTGCATTGTTTGGTGAAAAATATCATTTGGTTTCTGTTCTTGCTCCCTCGTTCCTCGCTCTTGTGATAAATGTCTCCCCCTTTTTCCCGAGGAATTCACGGGCAATTTTTTCCAGGTTCTCTGCATCCTCTCCGAAAGCGTAAACCGTGGGCCCGAACGAGCTCATACCTGCACCGTATGCGCCTCCTTCCCTCAGGGCCTCCATCAGCTTCGCGGAAACAGGTTGGAGTTCCACTTCTTTTTTCTTGAAACCAAGCTTCTGTATCGCATTGATTGCGCTTCCAAATGTAACAATATCCTCCTCCACAAGCGCAGGAAGAAGCTGCATCAGGATAATATGGGATAATCTTTCAACATCTTTTAAGGGCACCGGACATTCTTTCTGGAATATGTTCACTTCATTTTTCAGGGATGCTCCTTTATGCTCCGGGATCGCGATTACGATATCCCAATCAGGAAAATCATTTCTCAAAAGGACAGGAGCCGGGGGAAGATCGCTTGCAGAAGATGGGAGAAAATCCTTTTTCTCGCTGAACCTGTGCCCTCCGTCCAGTATGAAACCACCGCTTTCAAATGCCGCAACGCCAATACCGCTTGTCCCGCCGCGCCCTACTTTTACTGCAATTTCGTACACGCTCAGGTTCAATTCGTATAGCCTGTTCACTGCCATGCCTGCCGCAAGGGCAGCCTGCGTTCCTGAGCCAAGGCCGATGTGGGAGGGATAGTCATGTTCTATTTCTATGTGTATCCCCTCTCCTTCGGGCAGGAGTTTCAAAGCGCCATTTCTCATACGTTCAATATGCTCACTCTTCCCGATGATCTCAACAATGTCCGATCTCCGAGCATTGATAACGATGTTCGGCTTTTCCAGCGTCAGCCCGATACCGCCGTCCACACGCCCTATGCCCGCATTCATGTCGATAAGGGTAATGTGAAGACGCGATGGCGTGGTGATTTTTAACATACACGTATCAACCCGGATAGACCTTGTGAAGACTGGCACTTCTTATCTTCGTTCGATTATTTCAATGCACTATTTTGCTTATATCCATTTCGAGGATATCCTCAGCGCCGAGGCTTTTGAGTTTTGGGATGAGCGTATTGATCTCGCTCTTGCTTACGACGGTCTCCACAGCATAATAATCTGATTTGTAGAGTTTCGAGACCGTGGGTTTTTTCATGGCAGGAAGGCATCCCACAACACCGTCCAGTTTGTCCTCATGGATGTTCATAACGATAAACACCTTGCCTCGTGCTTCCAGTACAGCCTGCAGCAGGATCTTGATCTCTTCTATCTCCCTGCGTTTTACAGGGTCTTTCCAGCTTTTCTTATTCGCGATCAGTTTTGTAGTGGATTCAAGTATGACATCAACGATCTTCAAACCGTTTTTGCGAAGCGTGGAGCCTGTCTCTGTCAAATCCACTATCACGTCAACGAGTTCAGGGACTTTTGCCTCGGTCGCACCATAAGAATAGCGGATGTCCACAGGTATGCCAAGGTTATCGAAGAATTTTTTTGTGAGCTTGGGATACTCTGTCGAGACCCTGCTCCCGGATTTAATATCTTTTGCAGTCCTGATGTCTTTTTCGATCGGCACCGCCACGACGATCTTAACTGTTCCCTCCCCCTGTTTGCTGTATATCATATCAGCGACCTCGACAACGTCGGATTCCGATTCCATCACCCAGTCCTTTCCTGATATTCCCAGGTCAAAGTAACCTTCTTCCACATATTTGGGTATCTCCTGCGGGCGAAGTATCTTTACCTTTTTTACTCGCGGGTCTTTAATTGTCGGATTGTATTCCCGGTCTGTTTTTTTTATCTCAAGGTCTGCCTGTTTGAAAAGAAGAAGCGTTTGTTCTTCAAGGCTTCCTTTTGGGATGGCGATGTCTATCATATTGATTCGCCTTTGTAATGATTCTCCTGATTAAAAGCTTTTGCCAGTATGAATCAAACGGCCATATCCTCACCGGACTTCCTGCCATCCCTTTGCCAGCTTTATCGGTTCCTCATTTATTGATAATATCCTCCCCCTCCCATTATCCATTGTAAGATCAATGCGGAATTCGTTGACATCACTTTCTGAGTATATCCACGCATACATTCTCTGACCTACCCCGAAATGCGTTGTATTGCTCATACTGAGGACAAAACGGTTAACGAGCTCAGTGCTTTCTTTTTCAGAAAGCCTTCCGAACTTCTGACTCGTGCTCACTGCGAATACCCCTGAACCACTTATTTTGAGAGCTTTCCCGTGGTTTGTCTCTATTATTTCAGCTGCAGCATCACCGGTCAGCTTGGGTTTCTCATACATTTCCAGCACTTTCCCATTCTCATCAAGCAGAACTGGAACATAAATCGTTGTTTTTTCACCATTTGTAGCGATACGAGTTTCCGATGATATACTTGCATATTTTGCCATATTGACAATCGTTATAGAGGCAACAAGAAGTATTATGAGCGTTAGGACAATCCCCACGATCCTTAATATTTTTAAAAACATGGGAATTTCATGTTTTGTATAAGTGGTTCCCTCCAAAATATACATTCCGATAGCTATAGAAGCTCCGGGTATTCCTATTGAAACTAACAGAAAAACCGTTGTTATAATAAATACTATTATGAAGTTCACCGCAAGGGCACTATTGAGGTAAGCTGCAATATTATCTCCCACCAGGTATACACCATATCCCAGGGCACTTCCCAAAATACTAAATGCTACCAGCAATAGCATATTTTTCGGTCTGGGGAAAGCAAACATGGATACTGCAATAACAAACAGTGAAACGGAAATATAGTTAAATGGGTTACTTAAATCAATCAAATTCGCTGCCAGGAAAGCTGTGAACACAGTGCCTGAAAAAACCCCTGCCAATAGGCCCATTTTTAATAATCGTATGGATCCTTCCCTCCCTCCCAGAATATGCCCTACATAGGCCCCGTATATCACAAAAATCAGTACGAAAACTAACCCTGGGAGAAAACCCGGATTAAAATATATAGGGATTGCAAATGAAATCATAATGCCAAGAATAAACGCTATCAGAACAGCGATGCCAATTCCTATCAGCAGCCCCAGAGCCCCGTGTATTCCATAGCTACGAAGGCTTCTATTATCTACCTCATTATAATCCGTATCGACCACCATATCTTCGATAACTCTTACTAAGTATATACTTTTGGAATATTTTCAATAAAGTCTATTCTCAACTACCAGGATACGACCTTATCGTATTCGAAAAGCATTTCTACGATCCTTTCATATCCCACGCGCTCATGCCCTGAAACACCCCTTGCTTCTGCGTCCTGCGCGCATGCGTAGACTTTTCCTTCAGGCTTAGCATACACTGCATCATGAAGCAAAAGTATCGCCACATCGTGCTCTTTGCTCTGTTCTTTTGCTATCTCCAATGGAGTTACATAATTCGGGCTCCGGATAATGTGCAGTATTTTCATAATTAGAATGGTATCACAATGTCGGATTCGGTTATCGTTTTCACGATCTCTTCTCGCTCTATCGCAGCCACATTCGCAAGAAGGCTGGATATTCCCCTCTTTTCCATGGATGGCCTGTCAGCCAGCAGGCGGCATTTCAGCATCGAAAGAGCCTCGAATTCCTTGTGCATCGGCTTAAAATTGACCAGCTCGGGCTTGGCCGGGGTGGCAGTATAAATCCCGTCGTCCATGAAAACAACCGTGACCTTATCCTCACGCAGCGTCAGGCCCACGCTCATCCTCAGCGCTTCTGCATTCCTCCGCGTGTTCAGGGGAAGATTTCTTACTATCACTGTTATCTTTTTCATTATTCACCAAAAGATATGAACCTGTCCACATCGCTTGCTATGCACGCATGGTCATACTGGCTCCCGAATAGTATGTCATCGACCCTGCTGACCTTTCGCTGCTCCACGTTCAGCGCACACACGGTTATATCGATCCCTTTTTCCACCAGTTCCACGAACTCTTTTTTATGGACGTTGTACACGCCATCGTACATTAAAAAAACGGAAACCGAATGGCCCTGCCCCAGAGCAGCCTTACTGATGGCTATAACTGTATTGGTATTCTCATTCTCCGGGCTTGTGGTCAAAAGTATCCCGAGTTTCATGCCTTGCGAATCCTTACCTTCCAGAGGTGGTCGCCCTGCTGTTCTATCCCGAGTATCTTGTGACCTTCGTTCTTCAGGCTGCGCGGCACGTTCTCAACGGCTGGAGCATGGTCAAATGTCACTGCAAGTTCCTCACCGCTTTCAAGCTCTTCAAGTTTCAGCTTTGTCTTCACAAAGGTATACGGGCAGACCTCGCCCTTTAAATCAAGTTCTATCGCCATTGTCTCACCATTTCCTCAAATCCTGCACGATTCACCATATATCTCTTCCTGTATCGATGTTATCTTAGGTTTTTCACCGCATACAGGGCAGCTCTTGTTCCAGCGCACCTTGATCTCATCGAAGCTCATATTGAGCGCGTCATAGTAAATAAGCCGCCCCACGAGCAGTTCGCCGATCCCGAGCAGATATTTCATGACCTCGGTTGCCTGAATGACACCGATTATCCCGGGAAGAACGCCAAGTACGCCCGCTTCCTGGCAGCTCGGCACCATTCCCGGCGGGGGTGCATGCTCAAAGAGACATCTATAGCATGGTCCTTTGTGCGGTATTATCGTAGTGACCTGTCCCTCGAACCTGTATATGCTGCCGTGAGAGAGCGGTTTGTTCGTAATCACGCAGGCATCATTCACCAGGTATCTTGTCGCAAAGTTATCCGAGCCATCCACAACGATATCATATTCATTGAAAATATCCATCACATTATTTGCATTCAATCTCTCGATATATGTTTTGACCTCGACGTCCGGGTTGAGATTGTTGATGAACCGTTTCGCTGACTCTGCTTTGGGTTTTCCTACATTTCCCCCATGAATGACCTGTCTCTGGAGGTTGCTCAGGTCAACCGTGTCATCATCAATAATCCCAAGCGTACCTATGCCTGCGGCGGCGAGGTATTCGATAATTGGGGCACCAAGCCCGCCTGCACCTATGCATAATACCCTGGAAGAAAGAAGCTTTTTCTGGCCTTTCCCTCCCACTTCCGGCAGGATGATGTGACGCGAGTATCTTCTTATCTGTTCTTCGCTGAATCCACCTAACATTTTATCACCATATTATTACTGGGAGTATTATTTACACCTCTGAAGTATTACTACCATAAATAATTTGTGGTTTTAAGTCGCGCCTCGGTAGGGCGCGTCCACGTCAACCGTTGCGCCAGTTGACGTCGCACAACGGTCACGTCAGTTGACGCCGTGCACACGTATGCAAGCGTACTGGCATACGTGGACGCGTCCTCAAGGGGCGCAACCCTTGACGTATGGCTCCGCCATACGTGGATATCGCTACGCGATATGCCCTGCGGGCATACGCGGATACGGAATCTAGAAATGTATGTTTCATTTGTCATTGTACCTGAAAAGGAGTCAATGTAATACAGAGTAACCCCAGAATAAAGGTAACAATTCCAAGCAACATTCGCCCTTTGCCAAGCGGGACATCATCGTTAAGGGGTTTCGGGTGTCCCGCCACCGCGAACAGGGATAACAGAAGCCCCCAGAAGACCCACATGAAGCCATCTTTTTTCAGGAAATATGTCACGTAAAATCCAAGGGAGATCAGTATAAAGGGCAATATGGTTGAGATATGCGATGCCTTTTCACCAAGCATTGCCCGAAGAACGTGCCCTCCGTCGAGCTGCCCCGCCGGTATCAGGTTTAAAGCGGTTACAAGCATCCCCACCCAGCCCGCGAAAGCTATCGGATGTATCGGGGAGGTGGCGTCGACTGAAATGAACCGCGTGATGAATTCAAAAAGGGGCGGAAGCCCAAGCTGCATCTGGAATCCCTGTGATGCATGGGCGACAGGAGGTTGAAGCAATCCTATGATCGTCACGATAACCGAGACAATAAGGCCAATAAGCGGGCCCGATATCCCCACATCAAAAAGCGCTTCCCGGCTGGGTATCGGCCCCCTGTGCTTTATCACTGCGCCCATCGTGCCTATCAGGCTCGGGAACGGGATGAAATACGGCAATGAGGTGTGCATGCCGTGTTTTTTTGCCACGATATAATGCCCTGCTTCATGGGCTCCCAGAACGGTCATGATCGCGATAGTGAAAGGGATACCTTTCAATACATCCGAAGGATTACCTACGGGATCTGCCCCGAAAAGGAATGAGCCCATGACCATCGTGGTAATAACAGTAGCGAGAGCCAGCACGATATTTATCCAGCGCCGCTCGCGCACCGGCTTCATGGGCGCGGCTATAAGCATGTGTTCCCCCAATTCATATTTGGGGATGAATTGATACCCTTTTTCAGCGAAAACAGACCAGAGTTTTGGGTAAATCAACTTGATATCTTCTTTCGGGACCCCAAAGAAATAGATATTATCATCCTGCTGCTGGATATCGTAAACTGAAAAAAAGGGCCTGATCTTTTCAGCCAGTTCATCGACTGTAGAAGACTTATGAGACAGATTATTCATTTCAACCAATATTCTCTATCCTGTATAATGTTAATAAACTATTCTTTAGTATGTAATGGACTTTTATAAAGTTATAAAAAGGAGCGCTTATATTTTTTATTCGCTTTATCTATTAATTTACAATCTAAATATACGCCTATTTTATAATAATTCATGTTATTTATTGCCATTTTGTATTTAACTCAATAACAATATTCCTAAGTAAATAACTTATCGTTTAGCACGGGCACATATTGAGATAAATTTTCAGGGTATCAAAGATATGTATCTTTTCAGATCAAGGTTCAACACCTAAAATCAACAATGGAACCGGCGGATTATTTCTACCGTGTCTTAATACGTGATATACTTCCCCTTCATAATACGCCACTCCTGATGACATTTCAGACTGCATTAGCTTAGTAGGCAATATTTCAATCCCCAAATTAATCACACCACCTGAATAAAAGAGCATATGTTTGACAAATAGATCATAGGCGACAAATGGATATTTTCCAAATTGTACTTCTACAGCAATTTTATCTTTGACAAAATCTGTCTGATTGTAAGAAAAAATTGGATTCTTCTCTCCATGCGTCATTAAAAACTCTTTCTGTTCGTTATAAGGTATGGAAATGCTTTCTTCCATTAATTTTCTATCTAATGTAATATAATATTGGTATCTGCTTTCTTTCCAATTTTTTGGTCTAAACTTCTCTTCAAATTCCTTATTAATATTTCTTGGACTGTAAAGCGATTTTCCTTTTTTGGTCTTTTCCTTGCTTATTTTATTTTTTAATCTGCTAGCATCTATGTTAGTGATTATTTCAACTATTTCATCATACAAATTTTTATGATGAACAATCAAATATTCTTCGCCATTAAGATGTGAATACTTCTGAGCTATTTTCATTTATATTACCATGTAACCATTCTAAAGGAATTTGTGCTACTTTATCTTTTGGTGATGGAGTATGTATCGGTTTATTAATGGGTCTGACTTTCAAGGTTCCATTTAATAATTTATTTATTCTTTCTTTGGCGATATTTACATATTTTTCTTCTTTTTCAATACCTATTACATTTCTCTTATTTTTTATTGCAGCTATTAAAGTAGAACCTACACCCGCGTATGGATCTAAAACCCAACTCTCCTTTTCATTGGTAAGAGCCAAAATACATCTTTCAACAAGTTCAACAGGATATTGACAAGGATGATCTGTCTTTTCAGGATGATTTGATTTTACATTTGGAATATTCCATAGTTCATTTTCCCAATCTTCAATTACTATTTCCCATATATCGGATGGATTTTTGCCTTTGGGGTTTCCTGATATTTGCCCCTTTTTAGGTCCCTTAAAATATCTTTTTCCAGGATACTTGGCAGGGATTCTCACATTATCTAAATTAAAACTATAATCATCAGATTTCGTAAACCATAAAATTGTTTCATAGCGTCCTGAAAATCTATTCGATGCATGTAATCCATGACCAAAATGCCAAATAATTCTATTTCTCAGTTTTAATCCATGTTTTTTAAAAATTTGATAATAGAAAATATCTAAAGGAAAAACTTCTCCTTTATTTACATAATTACCTATTTGCCAGCAAATGCTACCTTTAGGCGAAGTTAGTCTAATTAATTCTTCAATTACTTCATCTTGTTCTTCTAAATATTTTTCGATAGATTTTTTTACTTCATATTCTTTTCCAACATTATATGGAGGAGATGTTATAATTAAGTCAAATTTATCATCTTCAAATTTCTTTAAATTCTGTAACGTATCACCTAAAATAACTTTATGATATGTTTGAAATTCATCCTCTATCAATTTCATAATTGCCTTCTGCTACCCTCGTCTTATTCGCTAGCTTATATCGTCACTATAGATGAATATAGATTTTCCTTGGAAGTATGATTTTTTTTCATTCTTATCAAGTTATTATCCATTTTCATACCTTTGCTTTCCATTATTGAATTTAATGATAGTTTATAACGGCACTTAAATAATTGGCAAGCGGAGCGAAAGTATTCATCTGAAATTATGTTATTTCGTGCTCTCCATGATTAATTGAATGCAGAAAAAACAATGAAAGATAGAAACCCTCATGCCCAATAGATGTAACTTCATGTTACATTCATCTCTTAATGGATCCAGAGAGAATAAATCCTTATTTGACAGGTTTCATGAATCCGAGATTTGTCAAATCTTATTTGACGGATTTGCCAGAGGAACGAATTTCGTGCCGTAATAAATCATACCCTTCTCGCTCTCTTCCCCGAGTCTTCTGAACACCGATTTTACCTTCATCCCGATATGGATATCGTTATGATCACATATCACCTGTGAAGTAAGTTGGGGACCTTCCTCGAGTTTGATGATTGCCAGAATGTATGGGGTATGTTTTTCAAAATCCTTGGTAGAGCTGTGCACTATGGTATATGTCACCACTTCTCCCAGGCCCCTGAACTTGTGAGGAACGATTTTCCCGGTCCTCCTGCATTTCGGGCACATGTTCCTGGGTGGATAGTAGGGCACACCGCATTTTTGGCATCTTGTGCCTATGAGATTATACAGGTTTTTAAGCCTTCTCCAGAATCTTGGAACCGACATTGTTACCTCTCCCTTCCGAATATATGAACAACGGCAGTACCGCCTGAACCACCCACGTTATGCGTAAGGCCTATTTCCGCGCCGTCTATCTGCCTTTTACCGGCATCACCACGCAGCTGCAATGTGATTTCTACAGCCTGCTTAACTCCTGTCGCTCCAACTGGATGGCCGCATGCTTTCAGCCCGCCGGATGGGTTTATCGGTATCTTGCCTCCGATGGCGGTCATGCCTTCTTCAGTAGCTTTTCCGCCCTCTCCTTTTTTCACGAAACCGAGGTCTTCGATCGCGCATATTTCTGCTATTGTGAAACAATCATGCACTTCTGCAAAATCGATATCTTTTGACGTGATCTTTGCCATCTTATATGCCCTGTTAGCTGCAGCCGTGGTGGCATCGATCGTTGTTATATCAGGTCTGTCGTGAAGCGACAGCGTGCCGCTTGCCTGAGCCGACGCTTTCACGTACACAGGCGTATCTGTATACTTCTTGGCGATATCTGCAGGCGCAATGACCACGGCAGAGGCGCCATCCGTGATAGGCGAGCAGTCAAAGACATGAAGAGGGTCAGCCACCATGACCGAGTTCAGCACAGTGTCAACAGTGATCTCGTTCTGGAACTGGGCTTTCGGATTCATTGTTCCGTTGTGGTGGTTCTTGACCGCAACCTGTGCAAGTTGCTCTTTGGTTGTCCCGTATTTATGCATGTGAAGTTTGGCGATCATCGCATAAAGCCCTGGAAAAGTCGCGCCCATCACGCCCTCCCATTCCCTGTCAGCTGCCGCTGCCAGCGCATCTGTGGTGGTTACGACATCCACATCGGTCATTTTTTCGGCCCCGCCTGCTATGACTATATCATGATAGCCCGATGCTACGGCAATGATCCCCTGCCGCAGCGCCAGTCCTCCAGAGGCACACGCCGCCTCCACGCGCGTCGAAGGTATGTGGAGGCTTGCAAGACCTGAGTAATCAGCGATCAGAGCACCAAGGTGCTCCTGCTCGATAAATCGGCCTCCGCTCATATTCCCCACATAGAGCGCCTCGATCTTCCCGCCCTGGATATTTGCATCCTCTATCGCACTTATTCCAGCCTCCACAAAAATTTCCCTGAAAGATTTTTCCCATAACTCGCCGAATTCAGTGCATCCCACTCCGATAATTGCTACGTCCCTCATGAAATCATCTCCTTATAATTTGATCTTGCCTTTATGTTTCGCGTATGTAGCATAATTTATGTACACAGGGTTAGCCAGGAGTTCTTCAACACTGGGCGCCCCATTTCGAACCTCATCGATTTTATCCGTGACTGTCATGCTGAACGCGTCGCTTCCTGCGCCCGAGCCAAAGGCGGTAACAAATATCCTGTCCCCGGGTTTAGCAATGTCAAGGGTAGCCGCGAGTCCCATCATGCAGGAACCAGAGTATGTGTTCCCAAGACGGGATACCACCAGGCCGGGTTTGATCTGCTCTCCTGAGAAACCAAGCATTTTGGCAACTTTTGCAGGGAACTTTCCATTGGGCTGATGGAATATGGCATAATTGTAATCTGAAGGCTTTGAGCCAAGTTTTTCCATAAGACCGGTGGCCGCTGATGTGACATGCTTGAAATACCCGGGTTCCCCGGTAAATCTCCCGCCGTGCTCCGGATATGGCATACCTTCCCTTCTCCAGAAGTCAGGCGTGTCCGTGGTGTATGAATACGTTGATTCTATCTTCGCTATTATGTCCTTTTTTCCAATGATGAATGCTACACCGCCAGCGGCAGCAGTGAACTCAAGAGCATCGCCTGGAGCTCCCTGTGACACGTCTGAACCTATGGCCAGCCCGAGATCGATCATGCCCGATTCGGCCATTCCGATACATGCCTGCATCGCCGCCGTACCTGCCTTGCAGGCAAACTCAAAATCTGCAGCGGTCAAATTTGGGGTGGCACCGATAGCCTCTGCCACAACAGTGCTTGTGGGTTTTACGGCATAAGGATGGCTTTCCGAGCCTGTATATACCGCCTCTATCCTTTCGGGATCCACGTTTGCCCTGTTTACAGCATTACGGGCAGCCTCTACGGCTATCGTGATCGTATCCTCGTCCATGTCGGGCACTGATTTTTCATAAACCATAAGCCCTTCAATTATACTGCTTGCATTATCGCCCCATACCTTGGCTATCTCCTCGATCTTTATCCTGTAGCGTGGTATGTAAGCTCCATATGAAACTATCCCTACATTCATTTTTTTACCTCAGTCTTTTCAATTTTATATATTATTAATATTCAGTGTTTTATATCGTGCGATTGAAGCGCACGGATCAGATCGCTTATTGGCATGACTGAGCTTATCAGCGGTACTCGTTCTATTTCAGCGATCTTGGCTGCTATCGGATCAACCTGTGATGCCGGAAGCCCGTGTATCACAACAAGGGCGGGTTTCAGGTTAGTCACCCTCAGTGCGACCATCGGCGACCTCCCTGTTGAAACATTAGTGAATACCATCGCTCTTTCAGAACTCCACCCGTACAAT
Organism: Candidatus Methanoperedens sp.; assembly: GCA_027460535.1. Classification (NCBI taxonomy): domain Archaea; kingdom Methanobacteriati; phylum Methanobacteriota; class Methanomicrobia; order Methanosarcinales; family Candidatus Methanoperedentaceae; genus Candidatus Methanoperedens; species Candidatus Methanoperedens sp. The sequence continues at coordinate 26,847 of JAPZAR010000005.1, read as the reverse complement.
TTCTGGAATTCGTTGTAAGAAAGCGTGAGAATCGCCTTCAAGCTGTCAATTATCGTGTAGCCGTATAACGGTTTTATGAATTCGCTGCCTGGAGCGTATACAATTTCTCCTTTGATAAGTTTGGTCAATTCCTCCACCGAGATGGGCGAAAGATACTCGTGGATATCATAAATTGCTTCCTGATTAAAACCACCCTGGAGAATGCCTTCGTATGAACGGATCTTCGATCCGCCTTTTGCCGTATCCATATCCAGGATTGCATCAACTATCTTGCTGACAATGAAAATCCCTGGGGATTTCCTCCTGCCGCTTTCATAGTCGCTGATAACTGAGGGTGAGACTTTAAGGAACGCCGCAAGGTCGGATTGGGAAATCTCAAAAACGGAGCGCCATTTTTTCAATGTCTCGCCGGGGTTATCTGAGAGCGTTATTTCTCCAGCCATCTTTTCCGCAAGCCTGTTCCTGATACTCTGATAACCGCCATTGATGGCGGGAGAGATACCGGAAGAAAGAGCATCAGACGACGAAGAAGCAATAGCTGCATTTTCGGTCATGTTAATGCTGGGTAACGATGTTGGAGCATATAAAACTAACGAAGCGGCTATCGTCAAATAACGAAGTAGTGAGCTTCTTTATACAGTATAACTTTTTGATAATTCTATACTTTTCTGTCACAGGCCCGATGTTTATTACATTATGATTAGCATAATCATATATAGTTTGATGTTTAAAAATAGAATGATGATCGATTCGAGGGTTCGTAATATAGGAATGGACAAAAAAAAGTCCAAACCTGTTACGAAAAACCAGTCCAAAAACACAACGAAAAATAAAGCCAGACGGACTACAAAAGGCAAAAACAAGAACTCTTCGAAAATTGAAAGTGATATTTTCAGTTACATATTACCCAAAGAGATCAAGAAACCTGAGCCTAAAGACGCATCAGAGCTTGAATTAGAAGATATAAAGAAAATTAAACTCCAGAACATCACGAAAAACAGGCTCCGGAAAAAAAAGGAATTCAATCATAAAAATCCTTCCGGGACCAGATTCGAGTATGAACTCAGTAATAGACTTCAAGATCTCGCGGTTAACGAATTCAAGGATGGGCAGGATAACAAGCTCGAAGATCTCACTGAAGAGGAATTCAAGGACGGGCAGGATAACGAGCTCGAAGATCTCACTGAAGAGGAATTCAAGGATGGGCAGGATAACAAGCTCGAGAATCTCACTGAAGAGGAATTCAAGGACGGGCAGGATAACAAGCTCGAAGATCTCACTGAAGAGGAATTCAAGGACGGGCAGGATAACAAGCTCGAAGATCTCACTGAAGAGGAATTCAAGGATGGACAGGATAACAAGCTCGAGGATCTTGCCGAGATGGGATTCGAAGATGTCCGGGATAACAGACTCGAAGATGGAGTTGAGGACAGATTAGAGGATAATCAGGATAGCAAATTCGAGGATCTTGCTGAGGATGGATTCGGGGATATCGCAGAAAATAAAACCAGAGAATTCTTTGAACATAAACCTGTGGAAATTATAGAGAATAAAACCCTGGATATCGCATTGCCCCGGGACATAGAAAACCAGCTCGATAATATTGTGAGGTACAAAACGACGGATTTCACAGAGAACCAATCCGATATCATTGAGAATCTACCAGAAAATATCCAGGATTCCGGGAATTTAAAGAAGAGCTCGAAAAAGACCAGGAAATCACATGCAATGAGCAGTGGAAAGATCGTAAGATCGATAAAGGCTTTTTGCGAATTGATACAGAGCGGGCTCAAAGGCGAAGAAATCAGGGAAATCCCTGAATACGACTCAGGCAAATACGGCGATATCGTCAGTTTTATCCCGCCAAAAGATTTTGAGATGGTCGAGCAGACATGGATATTAAAACCTTATGTTCTCATTACTATACTCAATAACAGGGAAACACGCAGGAATATATATCACGTTTCAGAGCCGGTCCTTGATCCCTTTGAAGAGGAACTCCTGGGAAGGGTGAGCAAGGACCTCAGGGCCATTCTCCTTGATTGTGAGATTGATTTTGGCAAATTGAACAAGGATATCATACTCTACAACAACTTTGCGAAAATATTGGAAATATACGGGATCAATCTTGATATGAAATCCCTGCAGAAAATTTGGTATTTCATAAAGAGAACATATGTGGGATATGATAAGCTTGATGTCCTTTTAAAAGACCCGATGATCGAGGATATCTCCTGTGTGGGAGCGGATTTGCCTGTATACCTCTACCACAGGAAATACGCGAATATAGAGACGAACATCGCCTTCGAGGAGGAAGAGCTCAATGAGACAATAATGAAACTCGCCCAGATATGCGGCAAATCCATTTCTTCCGGGTATCCAATGCTGAACGCAAGGCTTCCGGACGGTTCGCGTCTTGAGGCCACCCTGGGACGTGAAGTAACCACGCAGGGCGGTACTATCACAATAAGAAAATTCAGGGAAGCGCCTTTCACTCCCCCCGATCTCATAAAATACGGAACTTTCAATAAGGAAACTTTGGCATATCTGTGGCTCGCGGTTGAGAACAACAAGAGCGCAATATTTGTGGGGGCAACGGCGTCCGGCAAGACTACGACCCTGAACGCAGTATCTCTTTTTATACCCTCAGAATCGAAGGTAATTACCATCGAGGATACAAGAGAAATAACCCTGTTCCACAAGAACTGGATACCCGGGGTGGTCAGGGAGACCTTCCTGGGACAGGAAGCTGCACCGATTGACATGTTCGAACTTCTTCGCTCCGCATTGAGGCAGCGCCCTGAGTACCTGGTTGTGGGAGAGGTCAGGGGTAAGGAAGCTTATGCGTTGTTCCAGGCTATGAACACAGGGCACACCACATTCTCCACAATGCATGCAGACAGCATACAATCCGCAGTCAACAGGCTGCTTAACGAGCCTTTGAACATTCCCCTGATGATGCTGAGCTCCCTCGATATAATGGTCGTACAGGTGCTGAAATATGTGGGTGGAAGAAGAGTAAGGAGATTGGAGACCCTCTGTGAATTCGTAGGTATAGATACGACAAGCGGCAACATCAGCATCAGGGATCTGTATACATGGAATCCCTTGCATGATACGATTGAAAGTGCAGGTTCCTCGAAAATACTTGATGACATAATGTACAGCAGGGGGTGGAGCAGGGAAAGGATGGACACGGAACTAAGGAACCGAGAGGCAGTCCTGCAGTATATGATAGATAATGACATAAGCGATTACCGGGATGTTTCCCAAATAATATGGATGTATAGCTCCGACCCGGAAAATGTTATGAGTCTGATTTCCGGGGGGAAAACTCTCCTGAGTGAGATTAAATGAGCTCTAATGTCATTGACCGCATTTCATACACTTTATTCGGGCGGCGTGGATCGGCAAAAGCAGAAGATAATCCCGAGCTCGCTAATAAATATGCCCAGGCCCGCATTGGCGTGCCTTTCGCGGTGTATATTTCAAGAGCTTATTTCCTTTCTGTATTTTTATCGCTGCCGCTTGGGGTATTCGTGTATGTTCTTATCCAGGACGGATTAACGCCGATACTCGGGAATATCTCATTTTTGATTATACCTTTATTGGCACTCATTTTTGGCTTCACCGTTTATAACGCGGTGTTATTCTATCCATCCTTTCAGGCAAAGATCCGGGGCCGAAAGATAGATATCGTAATGCCTCACACAATTGCCCTGATGCATGCACTGAGCCGTGGGAACAGCGACATCATCAGTTTTTTTGAAATAATTGTAAAGAACAAAGATATCTATGGAGAGATTTCACGTGAAGCCGCGGGTTTGCTGGTAGATACCAGGATCCTGAACCTTGACATCAAGTCCTCATTGAAAAACTCGGCATCCAATTCACCCTCTGAAAGCTTTAAGAATTTTCTTGAGAGCCTTGCAACATTGATCACGAGCGGCGGGAACCTGGTTGCATTTTTTCTTGCTAAATCCGAGCAGTACAGGCTGAAAGCGTTGAATGAGAATAAAGCGTTCATGGAGACACTGAGCCTTTTCTCTGAGATATACGTCACCGGTCTTGCTGCAGGCCCGCTTTTTATAATTGTCCTCCTTGTAGTCCTGGGCCTTATAGGCGGTGCAAAATTCCTCCTTCTTCTGAGTATCGTCTATCTTTTAATTCCTGGCGGATCTCTGCTCTTCATCCTTTTTATTTCTTCCCTGGCCGAGGGAACAGGTTCAAATTCCAGCATTAAAATTGAGGAGGATTCAAAAGAAGACAGCAAAAATCCCCTCGTCCAGAAAGCAAATATGCGAATGCAGATCTACGATTTTCTCAAGAACCCCTTAAAAAAACTGACAGAGGTTCCGGAAAGAATACTATCCCTCTCAATTCCAGTTGGTTTGATGTTCTTTATTCTTTCAACCTATAATTACTACGGCCTCGAGTATGACCAACTTATTTCTAAGATCGATGACTATCTCGTTTTTACAACGCTTATTGTTTTGGTTCCTTACGCGCTGTTCGTGGAAGCGCATTTCAGGAGGATTGAGCGGATATCAGAGAATTTCCCCGAATTCCTGAGCAGGCTTTCCCACCTTCATGAATCTGGCCTGACCATTTCTGCATCCCTGAAACGCCTTATGTCCTCAAATCTTGGAATCTTGAATTCCGAAATAAATAAATTGAACACAGATATTGAGTTGAACGGCAGTATAGTTGAAGCCTTCCGGAATTTTGGAAAACGTGTAAGCACGGTCACGGTGCAAAGGGTCGTCGTCCTTATAGAAAATGCCAGCAGGATGACCGGAAACATAAAAGACACACTTATGATAGCCTCAACCGATGCACAGATCGCAAAGTCGCTGGAAGAGGACAGAAAAAGAGAGACCAGGATGCAGATAGTTATACTTTATATCTCATTTTTTGTTTTTCTATATGTGATCTGGTCGCTGGTAACCGGTTTTCTTCCGCAGATGCAGGCATCTTCAGCCGATTCAGTGGGGGAAACGGTAGAAGGCATAGCCTTTTCTGGCATTGATAAGCCATTGTATGTGAGGCTTTTTTTCCATGCCTCTCTCCTGGAAGGGTTCTTTTCCGGTCTTGTCGCAGGGCAGATCGGTGAAGGGGATGCCAGGCGGGGATTAAAACATAGTTTGATAATGATTACTGCTGCGTATGTCCTTTTTATGTTCATGGCATGAACAGGCTATAGGTAAATATTTCATATTTTCCCGCTATACATTCTGGTCGTTGTGTTGCCAAGAACGGCTGTGATCTCAAGGTATTCGTTATAGCCTGATAACGGGATAACCCCATAATCCCCAACATCTCGCACGAACTCAAAAGGGCTATCGGTTCTATTGATGAATCCGGTACCCTGAGAGGTATTGTATGAGAGGTGTTTTATGACAGTTTCTTTATGCCCGATGGATAATATCATGACCGAAACAAGGTTCCGATCTGATCTTGTTACCGAGATCGATATCTCTGGCTGTGCAGGTGAGGGTCTGATACCGGATGTCCAGTCGAGTACGAGAAATGCAAGCGGGATTAGGAGCGCAGTTATGATGATGACACCTATTGTATGAATGAAATAATGCTCGCTGCTCTTCCCGAGGGTATTTTCAAGTATGCGTTTCTTAATGCTTGAATTTATTTTATCGGCTTCTCTATTTTTTGACACAATACTTTCTCTTGAATAAACAACACTTTAATTCCATGACCGGAATAAAAAAAGGGATTATATAATCTGATTGTACAGAACTCTTGATGAACCATCTTTATATTTTGCTGTAACCACCAGCTTGTTTGGCCCTGCTTCGTTAGCAGGTACTGTTGACAAATCCCCTACATTCGCATTTGCCAGGCTTGCAACAATATTACCGTTTGAAGAATTCGTATATGTGGCATTTATATAGGGTATGGGTGCAGCACTCACGGGGTCGATGGATGATACGATAATAGTAATATTGTTATTATTTGAGCTGGAACGCTGGATATTCAGACCAACGGTGGTCGGAGCGGTCGGGTTCTTGACACTCGTGCTCCATGAGGATATAATAGCTGCCATTACTACAGTAATTGCCACCATCAGAATCACTCCTACGACAGGAGAGACACCTTCATCGTTTTTGCCAGATCTATCTTTTTCAGATTTCATTATTCTTGCACTCAAAAAAGAAGAATACTGGAATGCTACGTATCCTGGCTATAGAGAACTTTTTTTGATCCGTCTTTATATTGGGCTACAATAATTAACCGGCTGGGTCCAGACTCATTGGCGCCTATTACCACTGAATCTCCTACGTTTACGTTTGATAGATTGCCCCATGTATAGGTGCCAATATCTAATGTGGAGTTAGCATATTTGGCTGAAATATTGGGTAATGGTGCGGCGCTTGGCGGGTCTATTGCTGTTACCGTTAAAGTGATGTTATAGGTGTTTCGGGAAATATCAATCCCTACAGTTGGAGGAGATGCGGGCGCCTTAACTCCTGAGCCCCAGGAAGAAACAATAGCTGCCATGACTACGGTTATCGCTACCATGAGAATAACTCCTACGACTGCGGAAACAGCTTCATCATCTTTACTGAATTTTTTTTTGCCGGATTTCTTACTCTTTTTAACCATTTCAAGATCACCTCATTGGAATAACATTATAATGTTTATAATGATAATGATGCTATTTAAATATTCCGAAAATTAACGCTCTGGGAAGCGGCACAGGAAACGCCCGAAAATGAATCGTGATACATCAGGAATAGCTACATAGGGGATGCCGGGATTCCGCTTGCGAGACAAAGATTATTATATGGTAACATAGTATTATGATTATAATGAGATATGGCATACTGCAAGACGACGAGGCCGTATCACCCATCCTCGGGGCTATCCTTCTCCTGGCCATAGGCATCACAATCCTTACAAATGTGCAGTTAACCTTCGTTCCTGTCTGGAACTCTCAGTGACCATGGGTTTCAAGTATTCACCAAAATTTCTCGTCTACAACCCGAAAGAGACTGCCTGGACCACATTGAGCATCCAGAAAGATGTCTGGGCTGAAGTCCGGTACAATGAGGTGCTTCCGGACGGCATGGATGATGCAACGAGCATCAAGAACGTGAGCACGAGCACAATAACCTACGCATTGCACGGCACTTCGAACCTGAGCTCTTTCACCTATGAGCACGGGTTGATAAGGCGCAACGGCTCAAATTATACAAACAGCGCCCAGACCCTCCTTGCCAACGGCACGCTCTATCTGCTGGGTGTGAATGCTACCGAGCCTGAAAATATAAGAGACATCGGGAGCAGGGTGATGAACATTTATTCCACATCGGCGGCAAAGAATTCCGTAGTGGGTAATAACGTGTGGCTTACCCTTCACACACGGTATACGGACTGGTGGACTGACCCAAACAACCCATCGAGCCTGCAAAACCAGGGAGCTGTGATCAAAAAAATAGACACTGCCAATGGCATTGTCATAGCATATTTCGATTCCATAGTAATAAGAATGGGTGAAACGCAGGTCACGACCATGCCCAAAAAACCCCCTGCCCATTCTCCGCCAGTGAGGCTTTTCAGGGTGACTCCGCAGAATGTCAATCTGCCTGTAAATGGAATTAGCAGCCTTGAAGTGGAAGTACAGGACTTTTACAACAATCCTGTTCCCAACAAGCAAGTAAGCTTCAGCGTCAACAGCACGCGAGCACCAACAAATGCTTATTCGACTGCTACCCTCCTTCAGAGTTCGGCGGTATCGGGGCCTGACGGCAGAGCAAATATACAGCTCAAGACAACCGGTTCAGGCCTGTATTATATTGATTCAAGCATATCCGATCCAGCGTATTCCACTACTTTCGCTTACCCGGCATCCTCACAGAACGGGTTCATATCCCTCGCATATACAGGCACCGGGCCATCATACACGGTCACAGCCACGTTAAAAAACGGAACAGGACAGATCGATGCTGGCAAAACCATCTCCTTTTCAGCCGGCGAGGGCAACGTATCTCCGGCTTCAGTCACAACCGATGGCAGTGGAAATGCCCAAATGACACTGGATACATCTAATGATACGGATCTTGAAATAACAGATATCGATATCGCTGGTGTAACCAACCTTTCCGCAATCATAACATGGGATACTAACGATACCGTGACCGTAGCGGCTAATCAAACGCCAGGAGGATATATATTCAATTCTCTCGATATTCCAGCGAATGTCAGCAGCAATGGTTGCGTAAGCTATGGAAAGGTAGCGGGGATTTATACAAGGGTAATTTGTGATGTGCAGAATTCATCACATAATGTTTCTTTAGGTCCCCTGACTCCCTATACTGCATATTACTTCATAATCAACAGCAGTCGCCCGGGCAATGCGAGTGTGAACAGCAGCGAGTATATGTTCGTCACAGGAGGTGCTTCGGAGGCTGTGCCGCCTGCCAGCATAACAAATCTAACTCACAATACTACTACGCCGCTGTCCATAAACTGGACGTGGACAAACCCGGCAGATGCAGACTTTGACCATGCGCAGGTGTATATCGACGGAGTCTTCGTGAGCAACAGCCCTGCGCAGTCCTTCAATGCGAACTATTTCAGGCCCAACTCTACGCATACCATAGGGACACGCACTGTGGATTCATCGGGCAATATGAATGCAACATGGGTGAATGATACGGCCACCACCCCGTCCGTGTTCACCTACGTGTTCGGTTTCCTGAGCACTAACGGCACCGTCACGAACCTCAGCAATGCCCAGAACGGTAGCGATGGCGGTGCAATGGCTTTATTTAGCGAACCGCAGAGGAACAATTATACCTATGTGTACAGCAATGCCACGACCAAAGGGAGCATAACCAACTGGACAAATATGCAGAGTAATGCCACTGGGGCTTTTGCCAATTTCACTGAAGCAGCGGTCAAAGCAAGAAATAATTGGACGAATTTTGCAACCAACAACGGCTCATGGATTTTTTCTTATAGAACTATTGTTGATTGCGTCTGTACGGATGTAGTCTTCGCCGGTAACACCAGTTCAGACGGTATTGGCACCCCTCCTAGCAGCTTATTTGTAAATCTAAGCATTAACGTGGGCAGTAAAAGGGACGTTATAGAAGCATCATGGCGTTCTCCGAACATTTCATCGATAAATGGAACCCCATATTCTGGAAACCTAAGCTTTAGTCTGAGGAATCTTTCTGTGCCAATTGCTCATGGCCTTAGAGTAAACGGTACGTTTAATGTTACCCTAATTAAACCAGACCGCAGCAGAACATTGATTTACCCCATGGATTACGTCGATCCAAGCAGCATGAATTGGGTAAATTATAACAATTTTTCGATATCTCCCTCGGATTTCAGTCAAAACGGCACTAACTACACCATACTATTGAACGCTACATTGGATGTTACCAGCGATGGCGGCATGGGTAGCTGCGGTTGCGGATGGATGGAAGTCAGATGGGATAACCCGGATATCACGCTCAATTCTTCCAGCTTGAATATAACAACAAACACCTCCTCGGTTCCTATAGATACAAACTACTACCTTGAAATAAACTACAGCAATGACACAGCCGGCGGTTACTCTGTGTATGTTTTCAACGGAACGGCATGGAACAACAGGGGAAGCCTGAATTCATCCACATGGACGGTATTCAGCTATACATTAAACGGTACCGAATACAATTCCGGAAACGTGAGCGTAATGTATATCGACAAAAACTCCACAGGACCGGGCAACCTGTCCATAGACTACCAGCGCATCCACGGGTACACGCCAGTCTATGACCTTAACATTACTACCAATACCACGGGTATCCCGGACAGCACAACTCAGGTGCTCCAGCTCAGATACAATGTATCGAATGATAACTTCACTCTCCAGATCTGGAACGGCACGAATTCGAGCTGGAACAATAAGACTACCCTTAGCAGTAATTCCCTGTCGAACTTCAACATTACCCTGCAGGCAGGAGAGCTGCTCCAGGATACAGCCACAACAGATGGAAGCGTGAGTCAGATAAACAGATACTATGTTCTCGTCCGCTATCTGGATGTAAATGCAAGTTCAACCCAGATTGCTACGCTTTACCTGGACTACCAGCGGGTGAACTCCAGTTGAAATGATTATGGCTAATCTCCTAATGTGTAATTGCCAACACTCTGATAATATAAAACCCCAGATAAGCTGCCGTATTTGCTCTCGACCATTATTTTTCCCCCATGCAATTCCACCAGCTGCTTCGTAATAGAGAGCCCAAGCCCGGTGCCCCCGTATTTTTGGGATATATCAGGTCTTAACTGCTGGAAATTCGTGAACAGTTTGCAAATATCCTTCTGCTTGATCCCTATACCGGTATCGGATACCGAGAAATGCGCCATATCGCCATTCTTCATTGTTCTGATGGTCACTGTTCCCCCTTTTTCCTTGCTGAATTTTATAGCATTCCCGAGGAGGTTAAAAAAGATCTGCTTGAACCGCTGCTTATCACCCTCGATGAACTCAAGTTCCGGATCGAAATCTTTCTCAAGAATTATATTACGCCTCGATGTTTTCTCTTTAAGGAGAACTGCTATTTCATTTATTGCCCTGTTAACCTCGAACTTTTCTATAATGAGTTCAATTTTCCCGGCTTCTATCCTGGACAGGTCAAGAATATTATTTATGAGCTCAAGCAGGAATTTGCTGCTTGTGAGGATGTTATCCATATAGCGCTCCTGCTTCTGGTTCAGTTCTCCCGCAGTTTTCTGCTTCATGAGGTCGGAAAAACCCATTATCGAATTCAAGGGAGTGCGAAGATCATGGCTTACGCATGCGAGGAACTCTGATTTTGCTTTGTTCGAATACATGAGGCGCTCGTTTTCGAGGCGCATGTCCTCTGCATTTTTCTTTTCCGTGATATCCGAAAGCACGGCCTGGACCGCAGGCTTTCCCTTATATATGAAAGGACTAGCTGTTACCTCTACCATAATCTCTCTACCGTCGAGTCTCCTGAGTTTTTCTTCAATATTGAATACGTCTTTCCTTTGATCCTTCTTATTCGCATCGACTTTCCAGAAAATCAAAAAATCATGTATCGGTTTACCTATGAGTTGTTTGGAACCTCTTGCTCCGAGAAGCTTTGCACCGGCCGGATTCGTGAAAACGATCCTCCCGCCGCTGTGGACGATGATCGCATCCGGTGTAAGCTCTACAAGCACGCGATAGAGCTCTTCACTTTCAAATACCGCTTCTTTGGCCTCATTCAGCCTGGCTTCTCTGTCTTCCAATTTAGCAACCTTTCGGCGCAACTCCACACATTCATTTATGAGCTTAGATTTTGGCCTGTCATCGTTTTTCATCTTGCTACAACATCCTTATTGGAGAGATTTTTCTTTTCACGCCTTTTCCCTCAGAACGAATACCAGATTTATCTGGCGCTTTTCCTTTATTATCGGGGAGCATTTAATGCCCATATTAAGTTTGAGCCCATGCCTGTTTACCCCTACCAGATTCCCTTTCCACTCATGCCTTGAATCCTGCATAAGGCTCTCCCTGTCAAGTGAGAGCGTACTTTCCGGATGCCGGATTATGCTGACATGCTTCCCGCCTATCTCCGAAAGCGGATATCCGAACCTGCGTTCAAACGCGGGGTTGACAAATCTCACATCGCCGCTTGTGCTGGTAATTATCACACAATCGTCCATGCTGTCTAGAGCCGACTTGAATATGAGGAGCTTTTCCTGCTCCGCTGTCAAAGCATCATGGTACTGCTTGATCTTAAGGAGCGACCTTACCCGTGCACTCAATTCATGCATATCTATTGGCTTGGAAAGAAAGTCGTCCGCACCTGCTTCTATAGCTCTTATCCTGTCTTCCTTCTCCTTCAGGGCGGTTACCATTACAACAGGAAGAGACATGGTTCTCTCATTGGCTTTGATTTTCCTGCACACCTCGTAGCCGTTCATGCCAGGCATCATTACATCCAAGAGAATAAGATCAGGGAGGCTTGTTTCAACCTTGCCCAATGCTTCATTTCCATCAAATGCCGTCACAACATCATATTCACTGGAGAGCATCCCTTCGAGAAGTTCAGCATTCAGCTGCTCATCGTCCACAACAAGTATTCTCGATTTGGTCACTCTAGGTTGCCCCTTTATATTTCTGTATCTTCCTTATGAATTCAGGCACATCAATGGGTTTTGATATGTAATCATCAAAACCCGCATCGAGCAGTCTTTCCTTGTCCCCTTTCATTGCAAATGCGGTCAAAGCCACCACAGGCACTTTCTTATATTCAGGTCTTTGTTTGATTATCGTTGCAGCATCAACTCCGTCCATTCCTGGCAGCGCGATATCCATAAGAATAAGGTCATAGACCTGTTTCTCTGTTTTCTTGATGGCTTCTTCCCCATCCTCCGCCCTGTCGGCAGTGAAACCCTGCTCATCGAGTATCTCAAGCACCAGCTCCAAGTTCAGAGGGGTGTCTTCAACAACGAGCACCTTTGTCATCATTGTAATCATTAGTATCATTTAATATATAAAGTTGTCTTCATCCTGCAATTGTTAATTTGGTTTCATCTGCTTTCGAGGCTACAGGCAGCAGGAACGTAACCGTGGTTCCCTCTCCATATCTGCTCTCTACCCAGATTTCACCGCCATGCAGTTCCACGAGCTTCTTTGAAATCGCAAGCCCAAGTCCTGTTCCCCCATAGTTTCTGGATATCCCGGAATCAAGCTGCTCGAACGTCTTGAAGAGTCTTTCAATGTGTTCGTCTTTTATTCCTATACCCGTGTCAGAAATCGAGAACCTCGCCTTATCTCCATCTTTTTTGGTTGTTACCGTGACAGTACCTCCGTCATTCTTGCTGAATTTCACTGCATTGTTGAGCAGGTTGAAGAGGATCTGTTTGAATTTCTGCCTGTCAGCCTCTATGAAGTCCAGTTCCGGATCAAATTCCTTTTTAACAACTACACTCTGCTTGCTTGCTTTTTCTTTCACGAGCTCCAAAGTTTCATTTATGGTTTCGGGCACTGACATCTTCTCGATAAAGATATCCATCTTCCCCGCCTCCACTTTGGAGATGTCAAGAATATCATCTATAAGGTTGAGCAGGTGTTTTCCGCTTGTAAGAACGTTATTCGCATAGTGCTCCTGTTTCTCATTCAATGCACCATGCGCTCCCTGCTTCAAGAGTTCTGAGAAGCCGATTATGGAATTCAAAGGCGTCCGAAGCTCATGGCTCATGGTCGCCAGGAACTCGCTCTTGGCTTTGTTGGCAAGCGTGAGGCGCACGTTTTCAATGCGCACGTCCTCTGCTTTCTTGCGCTCTGTGATATCTTTCAAGGTCCCCATAATTGCCATCCTGTCACGATACCCAATAAGTCCCACGTTCATATTTACAATGACCCCTGTCTTCCCATCCCTGTGCCGTATCCTGAATTCATATTCTTTGGGGACATTCCCTCCTGCGAGCCTCCGTGCATAATTGTTTTCAACCATTTCCAGATCTTCCGGCGCGACAAAGTCCCTGAAATCCTTTCCGATTACCTCGTTCACCGTGTACCCTCCAATTTTGGCAAACGCCTCGTTTGCAAGCTGGATTTTAGCATCCTGGACAATAAAGACGCCATCCTGGATATTGTCGATTAGATTTCGGTATTTTTCTTCAGATTGCGCCAGTTTTTCTTCCGTCAGCCGCCGCTCGGTGACGTCCCTCATTATACCTGCCATGCCGATTACCTTCTGGTTTGCATCTCGTAAGGGGGAGACCGTCATACTCATATAGACTTCTCTCCCGTCTTTACGCAGAGTCACTGCATCAATTCCTAAAATCGCCTCTCCGGCTTTGATGCATCTGATTATCGTATTCTTCTTGTTCTCTTCACTTGCTGGAAAGATCAAATTTGACAATTTTTTCCCTATCGCTTCCTGCGCAGCCCATCCGAATATTTTTTCAGCCGCATTATTCCATGAGGTGATGTTCTCATCAAGGTCAATTGTTATTATTGCATCGCTGGCATTATCGAACAAATTTCGATACCTGTCCTCGGCTGCATGGTAAAGCTTCTCCTCTGCAATGGACAGCTTTTCATAGGGCAATTCTACGGATGATTTGTAAAGAGCTATATACATCAACAGGAAACCCGTTATAATAAGGAAATGCCCGGAAAACCCATAAGAGAAATACACAAGATTGCTAAGAGCCACGACAATAGAACCGTCTATTAAAAGGGTCAAGTTATTTTGCCCGGTTTCCCTTATTCTCTTATTATACAGATAACCTGTGTATAAGATGATTACTATGATCATGCCAGATATGAACACCATTTCTGGCGAATAACCGTTCCCAGGTTCATACCCTGCAAACAGATTGTCTTGATATAGGATAATGAAAGCGAGTGAGATGAGAGATAACGCAATTGCTGAAAATATCAGTACACGCCTGTTAATCAATCCTGGAAACGTATCCTTATAAATATCCACGCTGATGAGAAAAGACAGCGCCAGGATGAGCCGTGACTCAATAAAGAAAATAGCCGCTTTATGAGAGGAATTTGGTGTTATGAACTCGGGCATAAAAGGATAAGAGAGCGTATGGAACAGGCACAGCAGCCCGACAACCAGGAATGCCGAACCCAGGAATAGAGAATGGTTATCCTTGCTATTATTATATGCATGCCATGTTATGGCAAAAATCGAAAATGCCACGAACACCGAGAAAAGCTCGGAGAAGAGTTCAACTGTATTTTCTACAGAATTGGAGATTCCAGAGGCGTTTATCGCCTGCTCGAAAAAGTATCCCAGAAGGAAAACGGACACCACGATTATCAACAATTTTAATTCTTGCTTCATGTTCCGCTACTTCCTGTATTTCTCCAATTTTTTAAGAAATTCGCCCAGATCAAGAGGTTTTGATATGTAATCATCAAAGCCTGCTTCCAGGAACCGTTCCCTGTCGCCCTTCATCGCATACGAGGTCAGAGCAATAATAGGAACATTTTTAGATTTATTTTTAATTATTTTCGCCGCTTCGACCCCATCAATTCCCGGGAGTTCGATGTCCATGAGGATCAAATCATAGGACTGTTTTTCCGCTTTCCTTACAGCCTCTTTCCCATCCAGTGCCTTATCGTGAATCACATCGTTCATAATAAGAATCTCAAGCACCAGTTCCATGTTGAGGGGATTGTCTTCTACAACAAGTACTTTCATCATTTGTTATTGTAATTATTAGTATGATGAGTTATATAAAGCTGTCTTTAGCCCATGAACTTAATATCCAATATTGTTTTTCGCTCATTAACAAAAATAAAGATAGTTCATAATATTATAGAAATTTAAGATTCATACTACGGGTCGTCATGAGAAGAAATTTGCACAGCTTTACTTATTTTTCACCGCAATATTTTTTCAACCGCTTCATAAATTCAGAGATATCTATGGGTTTTGACATGTACTCGTCAAAGCCGGCAGCAAGGAAGCGTTCTTTATCCCCTTTCATTGCATATGAGGTCAAAGCAATTACAGGAGTTTTCTTATACTTCTCTTTAATAATCTTTGTCACTTCAACTCCATCTTTGCCTGGAAGTTCTATATCCATGAGTATCAGGTCATAGTTTTCGTTTTCCATTTTTTCAATAGCTTTTTCTCCATCCTCCGCTTTATCGGCAGCAAAGCCGTGTGTTTCCAGTATCTCAAGTACCAGCTCCATGTTAAGTGGATTATCTTCAACAACGAGTACTTTTATCATTTTTTATTCCTTTTTCTTTCGACTCAAGTTCCTCAACTAAAAGCAGTATTTTTCCAATCTTCTAAGGAATTCGGAAATCTCAATGGGCTTTGACATATACTCATTAAAGCCGGCAGCAAGGAAGCGTTCCTTATCCCCTTTCATTGCATACGAGGTTAAAGCAATTATAGGTACGTTTTTATTTTTACTCTTAATTATTCTTGTCGCTTCCACGCCATCCATTTTAGGCAGCTCGATGTCCATAAGTATCAAATCAAAATCTTCTTTTTCTGCTTTTATGACAGCTTCTTCCCCATCGTTAGCCTCATGAGCTATTATGCCGTGCACCCCGAGTACCTCGAGCACCAGTTCCATGTTCAAAGGATTGTCCTCGACCACCAGTACCTTGGCCATTTTATACTAATTTGGTGTCATACGCTATATAAACTTGTCCATGATAATTATCATATTCACATTTTCAGACCGGTCTCCTCGCTGTGATCGGAAGCCAGAATGTAAACGTGGTTCCTTCTCCCCATTTGCTCTCCACCATGATCTTTCCGCCATGAAGTTCCACAAGCTTCTTTGTTATCACAAGACCAAGACCGGTGCTTCCGTATGTACTTGAGATGCCTAAATCAAGCTGCTCGAATGGCTTGAAGAGTTTCTCCATGTCTTCATCCTTGATCCCGACTCCGGTATCCGAGACCGAGATTCTCGCCATGTCTTTTTCTTTTTTCGTTGTTAAGGTTACAGTTCCCCCCTCTTTCTTACTATATTTTACCGCATTGCTCGCCAGGTTGAACAGAATCTGCTTGAATCTCTGCCTGTCTGCCTCAATAAATTCCAGTTCGGGATCGAATTCCCTTTTCATCTCAACATTATGCTTTGTTCCTTTTTCTTTCAAGAGGTTTATTGTCTCCTCGATGGTCTGCGGGACCGGGATCTTTTCTATGACAAGATCTATTTTTCCAGTTTCCGCCCTGCCAAGGTCGAGAATATCGTTAATAATATCAAGCATGCGCTTTGAGCTTGTGATGACATTTTCCACATACTGCTCCTGTTTTTTATTCAAATTCCCGGGTATGCCCTGTTTCAGGAGCTCCGAAAAACCAATCATCGCGTTTAATGGTGTTCCCAGGTCATGGCTCATTAAAGTCAAGAATTCGGATTTCGCCTTGATAGTGACTGAAAGTCGCAGATTTTCTTCCCGTATCATTTCAGCCTGAAGGCGATCCGTTATATCTCGGATAATACACGATAGACCTATCATTTCATTGTTTGCATCCCTCAAGGGAGAAACTGTCAAACTTACGTTCATCCTTATCCCATCTTTTCGCTGGAGCACTGTTTCAAATCCCGAAACTATCCCGCCCGACATGACAATATTAATGATCCGTCCGAACTCGCTTTGCATATCCTGGGGAACGGTCAACCATGCGAGCTTAGCGCCCATCGCCTCCTTAACAGTTCGTCCCAAAATATTCTCGGCGCTCCGGTTCCATGAAGTAATCCTGCCTTCGAGGTCAGTGGTAATGATGGCATCGTTGGCATTGTCGACCATGTACCGGTACCTCTCCTCCGCTGCATAGCGAAGCTTTGACTCAGCCCGCGTCTCCTCCTTGAACGGTTCTTCTACGGAGGACTTATACAGGGCGAGATAAATAAAGTAGAAACCCGCTGCCTTCAGTAAGTGCCCCGAATAGCCATGATAGGGGTAGACAAGATAACTGGAAATAAAAACAGCAAAGCCGTACAATAAACAAAGTATGTTCTTCTGATCTGTTTCTCTAAGTCTGATTGCATATAGGTAACCTGCATAAACTATGATCGCTGACGCAAGAAATTGGATCAACAAAAATCCTGAAGAAGGACCACCGTCACGGTCAAGCATTGCAGGAAGATAATCCGGGAAAAATAATACCATCATAAGGGATATAAATGAAATGGCGACTACCATGACGAACAGGAACGTCTTGTTAATGAGACCAGGATAACTGTTCTTATGTATGAACACACTTGCAAAAAACAGAAGGGCAGAAACCATCATTGCCACAATTGCGAATTTTGCCCCCTTCTCAAGTGAATTTGGGGTGAGAAAAGCTGGCATAAACGGATATGAGAGTAAATGATACACGTCAAGAAGCCCGATGCAAAAAAAAACCGCCCCAAGGAAAAGGGAATGATTATCCATGCTTTTATTAAACGCATACCATGTTATCACAAAGATAGAAAAAGACATGACAAGCGGCAGCAACTGTGTTGTGATTTCAAAATAAGCTCCCAGGGCAGATGAAACATGACTGAACGATTCAAGGAAATATCCCATAAAGAAGACCGGCAGTATGATCTCCAGTACCTTCAATACATAATTCTTTACATTCATTAATGCCCCAACCAATTTATTATTTTATTGAAACTATTTTATCGCTGAACGTTTTTATCGTATTGATGAGAATCGGATCAACGCCTTCGGACAGGAGCAGGGCTGTAAATATATCGCAGCTCCTGGCTTTAGACACCAGTATATGGATAAATGCGCCCAATGCAGATGGTTTTACGTACAATTGATGGGATGCAATACCATCAATAAGAAGGAATAGCCGCTCTTCTTCGTTATCCGCTAAAAGTTCTTTCACTGCCTGGCTGAAGGCCACGTCTATAGCCGTAAAATCTGAAGGATGTGGTACTAATTTTATATTCTGTTTCTCCTGGTAATAGAAGGACTGGCGCAATACTGGTCTTGTGCTCTGTGTATCATCTTTCTTCTTGGAGGAATAAGTCAGAGTATCTATATAGACCAGAGAATCCGGATTTAACCCGGTGCTCCGCAACAACTTGATATAGGAATCAGCGGGTCTCCCGGCGCAGATTATTATTCCTTTCATCCCTTTCCCATATAATATCTGCAGAAGCGCAAGGTCAACCTTCAATATCATTGAAGGATCAAGGATTATTGAAACCACTTTTTCGGTGTCGGAAAAAATGATCTCCTTCGAAAGCTTCTGATACAGATCGCCATCCCGGGACTGTAATATCGGTATTGGCACGGCTTTGCCTATTTCGGCTGGTCTATCAGAATAGGCCCTTATTGCAGGAGGTGTGATCTCTTTTTTCTGCTGCGGAGGCTGTACGGCTGGCGGTTCTGTTCTGACGGGGGGTTTCACATCTTTGTTCTTACTCTCGCTTTTATCCCTTAATAATCTTGGAGTGTCCTTCAATATCCTCGCGGTCAGCTGAAGGGATCTTCTGTACATGCTTTCAGGTTTCTCAGTCATTCTCACTCCAATAAACATTAGAATCGAGATAGACATCGATCCCATTGCTCGTGACCGCGTAAGGTTTCATATCCTTGGAATGGCTTGACCACCTCAGTTTGTTTACTTGTATGGCATATATCAGAGAGCCCCTCTCCTTGGAATGTATCACCTCAAGGACAAAAACGCCATCCACGATATATTCTATGATCCCGAAATGCGAATGGTACCCGTTCAGTGCCTCCGATGTGATAATTGTAGTGACCCCTGTTCTCCCGATAGTCCTCACCAGTTCGTAAATATTGACACGGCGCTTGTGGTCATTGTCAAAAGCCATTTCCACAAGTATGAAAGGATCGATAACAATGCGCCTCACCCCGGTGTTAGAAATCAGCTTTGGCAGTTCGGAGAGCATCCTCTCCATGGTACCATTTATGTCCAGGGCATCCAGCTTTATCAGCGATAAAGTCCCCCTGTCGATATATTTCTGAAAGTCCCATCCATAATTTAGAGCCGTCTTTAAGAGTTTTTCCTCCTCCTCTTCCAGGCTTATGTACATGCACAGTTCGTCCTTCATAAGACCGTCCCAAACATATTGCAGGCAGAGTGTGGTTTTGCCGGCGCCAGGGGGACCGATGGCGGCTATCGTATGCCCGGCCGGGATACCACCCTCTATCATCTCATTCAGACCGCTTATTCCCGTACTTACCCGTATCATTACAACAACTCCTGAACTAGCCCGGGGGTTATGCCCAAATCATTTGAAGTTCATTACCGGCCGATTATATATGTCATTATGTTGATAATCATTATCATATATATAATTTGACATAAAGGTTACGGTCTAAAAGGTGTATTAAGAAACGTACTTGAAAATATTGCTTGCTTTTGTATTGTCCCTTTTTCTGTTATTTGCGCCCAGAGATGCGCTTGACGTTCACAACAACAAAACCATCGGTGTTTGTTACCTTGGTATCAAACCGCATAATATTATCCTTCGTCAAATGAGGCATCAGACCCCTGAATTTTTTTATGTACATGGTCTGCTGTCTCGAAAACCCTTCCTGTACCCACTCAAACATCAATACCCCGTCAGCCACATCCATTACCTCTTCTTCCTTCATGATCCCGAAGATATTTTTGCCAAGAGGCAGGTACACGAGCCCGTCCCATTTCTTTGACCTCTGCTGCAGATCTTCAAGAAAAGATATCAGGTCCTGCCAGTCCATGGATCTGTTGCATATCCGGATAAGGTTGGTCAGAGAATCTATTATCACGAGATTGTGAGGGGCATTGGAATCCAGGATGTATACCAGTTCTTTCAGAAGACCTTTAACCCCGCCAACACTTTTCAAAATATTTATGTCAGTATTTCCCTCAACGTTCAGGGCCGGTGATATGGAAGTCTTAAAATATATTGATGAAAAGTCTTTGAAGAAAAGGTTGTTGGACAACGTTTCCGAGAACTCTGGAGGAAAAGAACGCTCCAGCTCCATAAGGATCTCCTTTTTTGAATGAACAAATGAAATATAGCAGATCTTTCCCGGAATTTTCAGCACATCCCTCTCGGTCATGAAGGATTCAAGGTGTTTTTTTGCGGCATTGTATTTCGTGCCTTCATTCTTTAATGAGGAGAGCATGATAGCGGATGTATAGGCGAACTCCGTGTTCCCAGCCCCGACATCTCCCACAAGTAACACCATGCTGCCAGACGGGAACCCCCCGTGTATGATCGTGTCAAGAGAAGAAATACCGGTAGGAATCCTGTTCAGTTTAACTTTAATCACCTATTTTAATATTCTTATTATAACATTATAAATATTTCTGCCAATTATGAAAATGTTGAAAACCAACCAGAAAATGGTGGTTAAAAAGAAAGGATAAAATACTGAGAGAACTTCTAAGGCTGTGCACCCGTGGTGGACGATTCGAGTTCATCGAGGGGCCGTAGGGTAGCCTGGTCCATCCTTCATGCTTGGGGTGCATGAGACCTGAGTTCAAATCTCAGCGGCCCCATTTATACCCCGCGAAGCTTATGCGAGACCTGTTTTCCAAGTTCCGTCAAAGCGTACTTCCCACCCGTGTGTGTTATCAACTTTTTCCCGACCAGCTCTTCCATGCTTTTCTCTGCCCCCACCAAACGAGTTGCTTTGGCTATTGTGGCGCTGTCCATCGGACCCTTTGAATCCAGCACGGCAAGGATCTTGCTTGCCTTATGATTGCTTGCAACAAAACCGATCAATTCTTCCATATGCCCTTATTATGACTTTAATTGAGATAACTTTATTGCATGCAAAAACAATTTAGCTGCGGCGGGCTAGCCCGGGTAACTCGGCGTTACCTGTGACCCGAAACCGTCGACAGCGGGGGGCGAAGCCTGAGGAAGAAGTTTTAACTATTGCCCAACCCACAGATTCTACTGTGAAACCCCGTCCTATGGGGCTGGTGTTGGTACAAGGGCTTTCCTGAAGGAAGGTCTTTGTGTCTTAATCGCGGATAATGGTTCAGGCCCGGAAGGGAGCATACCACCCGTGTACAACTATCGCTTATGGGGTCGCGGGGCGGAGGCGAGTTTGTGAACCACTGGACAGTGGGAGGAACAGCGACCGAGGGTGTGCCCGCTACTTATATTGAACCGCGGATGAATTTATCGAGTATTAAACCGCAGATGAACGCGGATAAACGCAGATGCGCAGAATTAATCCGCGTTTTTATGATATTCGATGTGCCTATAAATTTCCCGAAAAGAGAAAAGCAATAAGTGTTAAATAGCAAACAGTAAATTAGATGCCGTCGAGTGACGAGATAGCCAAGCCCGGTATGGCGCAGGGTTGCTAACCCTGTGTTCCGCAAGGAGCTCGGGGGTTCAAGTCCCCCTCTCGTCGCTTCTTCTTCGCAGGAACATAAATCAGCAGATATTAAATCAAGCGTTATAAATAACAAAGATATTCGGTTAATATTTTCGGCCTGCATCAGTCCTGCAGATTATTGTCTTGTTTCTAAGAGAGTTAGACGCTTGTCCATTTCCTTCAGTTCATCTTTGATGTCGCCGATATCCCTTTTGATTTCCTCTATATCTTCAATAGCAGTATCAAGTTTTTGCAACAATCTCCCTATCTTCAAAGCGACAGCCACCAGCGTAACTACTCCACCAAAAATGGGTATTAATTCTATCAGGACAGGTAGGACCATGTGAAATCAGATCAATCCAGCTATCTTGCCTATCATCCATGCCACAATGATCAGGATACCAAGCCAGAAAAGAACGTCTGTGTAATCAAACTTGAGGTGTTTTCCTACTGTGGTCATAATATCTTTTCTCTTTTCGTACTACTTAATATTATCTTATGCTTTTTTCGCTCTGCTTTGCTAATCCCGTGTTCCGCAAGGAACTCAAGGATTCAAGTCCCCTCTCCTCGCTCTGATTTACTCCTGAAGAGCCAGTCCTTCCATCCCTTCAAAATGTCCTCCGTTATTGGTGAGGAGCTTATATCCGTTCTGTAAAGCAATAGCCCCAATAAGCAGGTCCCTTATCTCTATCATTTTACCTTTAGCCCTTCTTTCTGCAAAGATCCTCCCTGCTGTTTCCATGCTTTCTTCCCGTGTATGCAGCAGCGTCAAGGTCTTAAGAAGTCCGTTTGCTGAAGAGATGTTCCTATCCTTATCCCTTGAATTATATGCGCCGAAGTACAGCTCGAAAGCGTTTATATCAGTAGTCGCAAGCTCTTCATTTTTTTCAAGCTTACGTATTTTGCTTACTGCATTTTCTTCATCCCTGAGGAGATGAATAAGGCTGTCGGTATCTGTTAAACTCCCATCTTTTCCAGCTTTCTCTCAATTCATCTTTTATTTTAAGAAGTTCTATTTCATCCATTTTCCAGCCGCCAGCGAATTTACTTGGCTTATTTTTACTTTCTTTCATCAATACCTCAATGGTTCATCAATAGACACTGGTCTCTTTAATTCTTTCATCAAATCCCTACGATGGCTTCTGTGTTCACGTACGTTTCATCCCTGGTTTTTAAAGTCTTACCATCTTATCTACATCGTTTCAAAGATTAGATAATTTTTTCTTGCGATACATTACCATTTTCGCTTTCATTTCATTTATACCATCCATCGGCATTCTTTTCAAAGCAAATCATTTTAGCAGATCCTTGCTTCTACGAATATTCTTTCATAAAATATCTCTGCAAAATGGTGGAAAGATAATAATGAGATTTATTGTTATGTTAGTTGTGATTAATTTAACCACTTCCCCTCCCCGTATACTGGCTGAACTCCCACTGCTGCCTCCTGATGTTCCCGAGCACCGCTCTCCCCTTATCCTCCGGCAGCGCAAGAATAAGCGCTCCGACATGTTTGCAGAATCGTCCTTCTCTCTTAGTTCTTTTCCAGTCAGGACAATCATGCAGTATGAACCTCCTTTCCAGGTCAATATAAACCGAATAGCCCTTCACGTCGGCCACAATCTTATCGCCTCCCATTTCGATCAATTCAATATCTTTTATCTCTCTTGCTTTTTCAAGCCTTGTAGCTTCGATATATCCAGAGAGCAATGTTGATATGGCCTCTTTTTCCTGCTCCATAAAATCGCTCAGCGTCTTTGTAACTGCTTTCCTTCCCTTCCAGTACTCCGACATGCGCTGTCTTACTTCTTTCTGCCCAGGCGTGGCAACCCCGAGCATCTCCAATACATCTATGCAGTTCTCTGGTGCATAGCCGTGGTAGTGGTTGTTGAAATAGCCGTAAACATCAACACTCTGCGACATCTCCCTGATTTTCGGTATCCATCTCGCAAGCTCTCCTTTTGAATATCGGTAGTTGTACCACATCTTTTCCCCCCGTCCGTGCCAGCGCACATAGGCAATATCAGAAGTGAGCCTGATTTCTGCGGGAAGCAGCGGCTCATCCACGACCACAGCAGTAACATTATGATCAGAAAGCAATTTGTGGGCCTCATCGGAGAGCCATGTCTTGTTCCTGTATTCAAGAGCGAAACGTATATCTGCGGGCAATATTTTGAGGAATTCCTCGATCCTGTCCTTTCTGAATTTCATCCCCGGCGGCAATTGAATAAGGATGCAGGCAAGCTTTCCCTTATCCTGAAGCGGTTTCATGAGTTCGCAGAATCGTTTCAAGTCATCTTCAACGCCTTTTGATATATCGAGCAACTTTTCATGGGTTATTATGCGGTTCAGCTTTACAGCGAATTTGAAATCATTGCGAGTATACTTTTCCCAGCCGAATACGATACCCTGTGATGGATAGCTATAAAATGTGGAGTTTATCTCAGCTGTATTAAAAATACGTGAATATGCCTGAAGTCTTGACTCATCTGTCTTATAAAATACATCAGCCCAATCCCTGTAATCCCAGCCCGAGCAGCCTAATCGAATCGTGCCCATGAAAGGTAATTATATCCCTTGCGATTAATACTTATGTCTATGTTATACATTGGCGCAGGCGGATGGGCATATTTCCGGGTTCCTGGAATGGATCGTCTTGCTGCATACGCAAAGGCATTTGATTTTGTGGAAGTGAACTCGACTTTCTACACAACCCCATCCATTGAAATGGTCAGGTCATGGAGAAAGCGAGTGCCTCCTGATTTTATGTTCTCGGTACGCTGTCACCAGGACCTCACGCATAAGTATTTTCTTACCCCCATTCCGGAGAGTCATGAAATACTCCATAATTCGCTTCGTATCTGCAACGAACTGAGGGCTGAAGTACTGCATATCCAGACCCCGGCTTCTTTCGATCCACATGAAAAGTTGAAGGACATAAGAGATTTAATTTCTTCATTTAATTTCGGAAAAATCAGATTGGCCTGGGAGATACGCGGGCAGATAACACGAGAGACGATTGAATTAATGCGTGATCTCGGAATAATCCAATGCACCGATATCTCACGGCAATTGCCAGATATCGATTCAGACATAATTTACACGCGCCTTTTCGGGCGCGGAGAACACAATCTATACCAGTTCGATGATACGGAGATGCGCCAAATTGATGAACGCGTAAAGGAAAAAAGTACAAGTGTAGCATACCTCACCTTCCATGGGGCAAAGATGTACATGGATGCGGCGAGACTCAAGGTTTATGAAAAAAGCAGAAGCTTTCCTAATCTCACGAAGACTACCGGACTGGCATCAATTAAATCGGTGCTTGAAGAGGATGCGAAATTCCCTGCCACCAAAAGCGAATTAATAGAAAAACAGGGGTGGAAGGTGTTTGATCTATCAGATGTGGAGCATGTGCATGCTTGTATGTTGCTTGAGAAGCTGCCGGACAGAAGATACGTGGATGTTGAAGATGTGATAGGGGCTTTGAAATAATCATTCATCTCGAATACGTGAACTCGGAATTTTCTCCTGGACGCCAGCTCTTAATTAGATCTGAAAGGCTTTGGTGAGCCCCAGCGGATAATCTAAAATATGCTTTAGGGCTTTACCCGGCTTACAAATAGGGCCATATTAAGGCCCTTTGTTGCCGGGTTTCCCAGAAAGGTTCAATTTCCGTCTCAGTAATTCAAGGCTCAGCTTGCTTTTAGCAGTCAACACATAGATTATGATAGCTCCGAGGGCAGTTGCAATTCCTCCTACCAGAAGGTAATTTATTGGCTGTTCCTTAACTTCCAGTAACCCTTTCTGTCCAAGTATTTCAATCGTATAATTCCCCGGCAGGGTTTCTTTTCTTGTAAAATTAATCTCCTTTATCTCACTCGGGGCAAGAGAGACTGACCTGTTGTCAACGACTGTCCCGTTAGAAATAAGTTCCACAGGGAGTGTATCCGCTTTCGTGCCTACATTTGTGATATTCGACCTGATTAAAGCCTGCTCGTTTACGAAAACAGTGCCTGGAGTAATATTGATATTGAGCGCCTGATACTGGGAAAAAGGCGCCCTGACGTTAATATCTCTTTCAGCCGTGATATAACCGCTCTTTGATGCCGATATGGTATGCGTGCCGCTTGTTTGTAGAGTGTAGTTCAATACGCCGTTATTATCAGTTGCGCCAATAGTTCCATTGTCGTACACTATAGTCGCTCCGCTGATTGCAGAGCCATTATATGTAACATTTATATAGACTGGAGAAAACTGGTTAGCAGTCGTCGGAGCGTCTATACTCAGCCTGTACTCAACATATTGCAGGACTTCTATGCTCCTTGTCGCCTTCTGGAGGCCCAGCTTGGTTGCTGTTATGTTGTAAATGCCTTTCAGCGTTTTTGGCAGGGTATAGTTGAGGAGGCCATTCTTATCAGTCTGGCCTGCATCAGCAGAACTCAACGCTACAGATACGCCGTCCAGAGGATTACCACCTGCTGTAACCTTTACATTAAGTACATCTCCAGCATTTGCTTTAGTCGGAGCATCTATTACAAGCTGGTTTGCCACCTTTTCAGGGGTTACATCCACAGCAAAATAAAACCGGAGAAGGTTATCAGTGGCTGCGGTGTCACCTACTTTCAGGTTAATATCGCCCATTAGTTGTTCAATTTTGCCATTATCCAGGCTGATAGCATTATTATTCTTCATCTCGATTTTATCCTGTCCGACATTTGTCACTTTCATATCATTGTATACGTTCCCGGTTTTAATCGTGGTTGGGTTCGGTGATATCTGGAACACACCTTTCAAGAAGGCAGCCTGCACTTCTGTGCCTGAGAACACGCTGTCAAATCGTATCATAATAATAGGGAGGTCTGATACAGCACCCACTCTCGATGGTGCATAAACATAGGTCTGGCCTGCGTTTAGAGGAGTTCCTGGATCTACTACGTTCCCATCTTTTAACAGGGAGATGAGCATTGTCCGGGCACTCAGATCTATATCCACTGCCTTCAGGACATAGCCTTCCTGCAGGGGCA
>JAPZAR010000004.1 GCA_027460535.1 Candidatus Methanoperedens sp. | reverse complement strand
CCTACTTCGCCCTCACTATCAGCACAGGCCCATCCTTCCCGGTAATAATCACCTTTGTCTTGGCCTCGATACTCTCCTCTGACTTTGCCATCCAGTACTCTCCTTGGTACCGTACGTATCCGGTAGCCCCGGGCGTCATTTCATCTATGGTCTCGGCAATATCACCGACAACACCCTCCCCTATCACAGGTTTTTTCATTCTCACCTGCATCATCTTATAGATAGCGAAAGCAAGGAATCCCCCTAACACGACGGCTGGTGTAAGAAGGCTTATCAGCATCGTGGTCTGGAACTCAATAGAGTACATTCCCGGATATCCAACGGGTACAAGCAATACGCTTCCCAGGGCAACGCATACAATCCCGGCCACGCCTATGAGACCGAAGGTCGAAATGTGCAATTCGAACAGCAAAAGCGCCATTCCAAGCCCGATCAGGAAAAATGCCGCGATATTCACCGAAAAGCCAAGACCGATAAGCCCAAGGCTTATGGAGATCACACCGAAAATCTCGGCGCCGAAGCCCGGACTGGTAAGACCGAACACAAGTGAGTAGATGCCTACCAGAAGGAGGAGAGAAGCAAGGATAGGATTTGAGAACAAATCCAGGAGCACAAGCCGAAGCGATGGCGAGTAATAGCTGAAAGCGGCTCCCGAGGTCTTGAGCACCCGGCCTTTCACCCTCATCCCGTCAACCTTTGTCAGCAGGTCATCGATCCCCGGCGAGACAACCTCTATCACGCTCATGTTCTTTGCCTGCTCTGCATCCAGGTTCAGGTTCTTAGTAACAAAATATCCTGCCGCAGTCACATTCCTTCCGTGCTGCCTGGCTTTCTCTTCCGCAAGCGCCACAACCGCATTTACGATCTTGTCCTCAGTGATCGGTTTAAGACCTTCTGACGTCACCTCTACAGGCTGGGCAGACCCGATTATCGTGTTGGGGGCCATTGCCGCTATATCCGTGCCAAGGAGAATGAGGGTGCCGGCCGACCATGCAGTAGCCCCTTTCGGATACACGTAGCCGATTACCGGTATTGGTGATGCGTCGATGTCTTCAAGGATCCTTTTTGTCTCATCGAGTCCCCCGCCGGGGGTGTTAAGGGTGATTATCAGTGCCTGCGCATTCGCAAGCCTTGCACTTTCAAGCGCCTCGATTACAATACCTTCGCTTGCCGAAGTAATGGTATCCTTCAGTTCTACTACCATTACCTGTGCATTTGCTGCCGGAATGAGAAGGACGGCAAACAAAAAGACAAAGGCAGGTAATGATCCCATTACTTTTCAGCCTTCGTGAAAGCTCTTGTCAGTCCTGCAATGGTGCCTGCATCAGCTCCCGGCCCGCCTGTTGTGACCACTATCATGTTCTTCTCACGTGCGATCTCGGCAAGTGTCTGCAGTTCTCGCAATTTCATGGCAATGGGAACTTTCTGGTATAATTCGGCCGCTTCCATCATCTTCTGGCTTGCCTGGAATTCTCCCTCCGCAAGGATGATCCTGGAGCGCCGCTCTCTTTCGGCCTCTGCCTGTTTCGCAATTGCCCGCATCATCGACTCCGGCAGGGCAACGTCGCGTATCGTGACAGCCGTGATCTTGATACCCCAGGGTTCCGTTGCCACATCAAGGACTGCCTGGAGTTTCTTATTCAATTCTTCGCGCTTCGCCAGCAGGTCGTCCAGTTCGATCTGCCCGAGGATGTCCCTCAGCGTTGTCTGACCAAGCATGCTTGTGGCTATCCTGTAATTCTCAACTTTTGTAACTGCAAATGTGGGGTCCACGACCCGATAATAAATCACCGCGTCCACGTCCACGCTGACGTTATCCCTGGTGATTATGGTCTGCTTTGGCACGTCTATCGTAATTATCCGCAGGTCTACCTTCACGGGGCTATCTACTATAGGTATAATGAGGAATATACCAGGCCCTTTCGCCCCGAACAGTCTCCCCATCCTGAAAATCACAACTCGCTCATATTCCCGAACAACTTTAATCGATTGTGCAAGAATAATTACTATCACTACTACTGCAATCATTGTTGATATTATATCTACCATAAAATCCGGCACCCATTTTTAATTGGATTAAGTTAGATAAATAGTTTGGTAGTATCATTCAAATGGCATTTGACGTTTGGCAATGTTCGGGGAATCTGAACCCAAAAAAGAAGCCTTTGCAGAAAGAAAATAGTTGTTTGGGTGGATGGTGGTATCTTTTTTGCTGCAAAGGCCCAATCATTATTTTAGGTTAATGATATAAAGACTTTATTGATGAAAAATGCCTCATACGGGATGGGACCTGATCTTCTCCACTACCAGAACCTCATCGCGGAACCCGAACACGTGCAAATTCCTGCTTCCGGTCAACCCATCCTCCAGCTCCTTCCTGACCTCCCAGTATTCTATCGGATCGATATCAAAGCGCAGGACGACTTTTCCGGCTTGTTCTTTTTTCAGGATCTTCTTAATCTCAGGTATATCCCTTCCCGTCTTCCCTAAAACCATGTATCTATCCTTAAAAAAAGGTGAGTCGATCAGCCGCGATGATGTCAAAAGAGTGCGCTTTTCATTCCCGTCATAGTAAAATATTTCATATCCCTCAGATGCCAGAGTTTGAGCCAGTTCATTTTGGAGCTCAGCCTTCACAACAGAAGGTTCAGGTTCATAAACATATTCTCGCAGGGAACCTGTTTTAACCGTCGGGGCATCAGAAGAACAGAGTTTCGCTTCACATGGAAGAACAATCGCACTTCGTTCGCATCGTTTAAGAGCCCCAAAATACAGCGTCAGCCTGTTGAGCTGGCCGTTTAACGAAAGATACTCCCGCTCGCAATCCAGGGTTATTCGTGAGGGCGGCATCTGCGGCGGGGCATGGAATGCAAGCTCTTTTGTGATATCAGAGTAAAGCCTCAGTATTTCAGTGATCGGCGGCTCAAGGTTCTCAAGCGTCCTCTCTTTTTCTGATAATGGGCGGGCCGGATCAGAAAAGACGATGTTTGCATCCCACACTTTCTCTTTCGTGCTCCTTGAAAGGGCATCACCCAGTATGAATTCCACATTCTTCACATTGTAGAGTTCACAGTTCCTTCTTGCGTACTCAAGCTTATCGGGATTCCTCTCTACGGCATAGACCTTTCTGCATTCCCTCGCCAGAAAAATAACCTGTCCCCCGATCCCGCATCCCAGGTCTGCGATTATATCGGTCTTTAACCGCTTCGCAATGTATCCTGCAACAATTTCAGGGGTGGCAAGCTGCATTCCCTCTTTATTTGAAATAACAGGTTTCGTGAATTTTATAGTACGTTTATCCCGGGTCATTAATAACTAATCCCAAAACTCTTTTTCCACGAACTACCGTCTTTTTACTTTAAAAATATATATCAATAAAATTATTACCACCCCTGCAATAACCAAGGTTGTATCCCTCATCTTTGATACCATTACTGTCACTGGCTTTGTGGCATTGGTTGCTGTTATGTTATCAGATGCCTGAGAAGAAACATTTACGACTTTAGCAGACATATTCCTTGTAATATTCACCAAAACCTCTCCCCTGTCCCTGGATACCTGTTTAAAAAATCCCGCTAACTCCGTATGATCTGTGACATTCTTAGTGACATTATCCATCCCCCTGGTGTTTGCTGCATCAACCCCGGCAGGCATGCTGATGGTAATCGGGGATTTTGCCTGCCCGAGGAACCAGATACTGTTTGCATTGAATATGCTGTCCTTGAACCTGTAGGTTACATCGTATTTATTTACAATAATATCGGTAACATGGGTTTTCCCGATGATATTCGGTGATAATTTCGAATCCACATCGAACACCTCGATACCAGAGGTATGATTATTTATCCTGACATCAAGTTCGCTGTCGATTGACTTTCGAATATCCTTACGTATCTCTTTGTCAGCCAAAAGCAACTCCCAGGCATTGACAAAGCTGTCATTATTTCCAAGCTCAGTATCTATACCTATCCTGTAAGACATAGAATCCATGCCCGAAAGAGTCTCCGTGTAACTCCATGTCATGTTGTGCTCATTTATGGTGATATTGTTTACCCATAGATGCCCTGCGCTTGCTGTCCCGGCTGTCAGAACTATAAGCGCGATCGCAAAAAAGATCTTCATCCCGTGATTACCTCGCATCCGTCCGCTGTAACTATGATCGTATGCTCGGCCTGGGAAATAAGCCCGCCTTCGATCTCTTTCAATATGGGATAGGGCTGAATGATATTCGCCTTGACAAGAGCAAGCATTGCAAAATCGATCCGGTCCCCGAGCCATCTTTTTGCAAAGGGCAGGGTCTTATAAGTCTCTATCTTCTGCAGCAATGCCCTGGCCGCCGGAAGCCGGACAGGCCTATTCGAGACGAGATGATATATCTCGGCATTCCCGGCATCGTAAATTTTTCCTCCGCCGTCAGTAGCGAAGGGCTCAATGGCAACTATGTCACCTTCTTCAAGCTCCACGCCATGCGGCAGCTTCTTGTTGGGAATAGATGGTGGTGCATGCTGGATGTACTGCGCAAGACCATGACCTGTTAGATTGATTATTGGTTTGTATCCAAATGATGTTATAGCATTCTCTATAACGCCTCCTATATCAGATGTATTGACCCCCGCGTGGATGAATTTCAGCGCATCCGAGAGCGCTGTCTCGGCTGCCTTCACGAGTTCCGGATTGCCGGAGAGATCGACCGTTACTGCGGTATCCGCAATGTAGCCATCGATATGCACCCCGATATCCAGCTTCACCATATCCTTCCCAAAAACTGCCTTATCGTTAAAAGACGGGGTTGAATGTGCGGCTTCATCATTTCGGGAAATATTAACAGGGAACGCTGGTTCTCCTCCTTTCTCCCTTATCAGGTTCTCAGTGAACTCTGCGACCGAAAGCAAACTTGCGCCCTCTTCCACCTTTTTCATGGCCTGCGCGCGGACCTCGGACAGGATTTTCCCTGCTCGCCGGTATTTCTCTACATTTTCTTCTGTCTCTTTCATTCCAGCACCAGATTCTTCTCGAACATAGTTAAATTCTTGCATCCGCTCCGGGTCACAACAACCACGTCCTCAAGCCTCACCCCACCTATTTTTTTGTAATATAAGCCGGGTTCAACTGTGACCACGGCGCCTGCTTTTAATTCCTTCCCGCTCTCGCCCAGGTTCGGGCCTTCATGGATATCAAGTCCCACGCCATGCCCTGTCGAGTGGATAAAACCTTCTGTGAATTCACCACTTTTTCCCCTTCCAGTCTCATACCCTCTCTCTTCCAGCACATCGCATACGATATTGTGTATATCGCTTCCGTTCACACCTGCTTTTATCTTGGCCAGGGCGGCAACCTGAGCCTGTTTCACGGCCGAATACATGTCCCTGAATTCCTCAGCCGGCGCACCGCGCATCACGGTCCTTGTCATATCCGAATAATATCGCTCTTTTTTTGTGCGCGGTACCATGTCTATGACTATGGGTTCATCTGCGAGCAGTTCACCTTCCCCCTGCCAGTGCGGGTCGCTGCTTCCTTTCCCGCAGGCGATTATGATATCCCCCGCTTCGCAGCCCTGCGAGAGGAGAGACATTTCTATCATTGCCCCGACATCCTCCGTTCTCAGGGGGACATTCTCCCCCCACAGCGTCCCGTTCTTTATCCTTGCTTTTTTTATGGCCCCTATGCCCTCTGCCAGTGCCTTTTCCCCCGCCCTCTGGGCTTTTTCGATGGCTCTGATCTCATACTCTTTTTTCACCTCCCGCATATCGCGAAAAGGACTTTTTATAGGTATTACATCAAAACCTTCCTTTCTCATGCAATCCGCAAGATGCACTGGAAAATTATATGGCACCGCGATCCGTTTTAAGTTCTCAGATCGCAGGAATTCACAGATCATCTCACAGTAAGCAGCTTCCGCATCCCTGGATTTCCTTATTTTTTCCATTATCCCGTATTTAGAGGATGAAATCACATCCTTGACCCTTGATTCATTCTTTGCCCTCCCCTTTTCCATATCCGAGACAAGCAGCTTTTCACTTTCAGAATTCAGGTATATGAAAGAATCAACAGCCAGGAACCCGGTGGCATAATACATATCCGCATTGTGCGCGCTTTCAGCGACCATCAGGAAGGCTTCAGAGCCGGGAAGATTGAGTTTCATTGAATCACTTAAAGGAAATGGTAATACATATTACTTAGCTTTTTTTAGCGATCTTTATAGCTACGAAATATCCAATCATAATGAGAAATGTTTGTACCAACCGTCCTCTTTTTTCAATCTCTTTCTCACGTTTTTTTATCTGTTCATTTAATTTCCACAATTTCTAACTCAAACGGTCTAACTAACATCAACTTTAGTTTTAACAGTCTTATCAGACAATGTACTAAATTTATTGGAATAGATAAGATAATACTTACCTGCTGGTACGCTTGCAGTAATGCTACCTGTAGTCATCTGTCCTGAATCATAATATGCCGATACACTATGACCGTTAATCCAATTGATGTATGAAGTTTCATCGAGAATGAGAATTTCTATATCATTACCACTGCCTCCAGAAGCTGAAAATTCTCCAGATATACTTGCCTGCGATGGAACAGAAAATTGATAATAAACATATTTTCCTGCTCCCACTGAAATATCACCATTAACGATATTTTGATGGATAGGCGACACTGAAGTACACCCAGATGTTACAACCGCAATTATTATGAAACTAAATAATAATACCTGTTTCAATATCCCACCTCAATTTTAACATGCGATGAAGGTATATTAAAGTAACGAAGGAACCTTATTTTCCAGCGAATGATGAAAAGTAATGGTAATGCATACCTTTCCTTCGCACTCGTACTCAGCTTATTTTAAATATCGAACTCTTCGGAAAATCTTTAGTTTATTAAGCCGCTATATTGGACCAGGAGCATAGACGCCAATGCCGCATACGGAACGGAAAGGTTGTCATGTTTGCTGACAGCATCTGCCAGCATCCCGAAAAAACTCCCGATTATCGCTATGGGACCTGCAAAATAGAACCCGGCTACTGAGGCAACTATGAAGCCAGATAATGTACCTTCCCATGACTTATTTTCGTTAAATGGAAGACCGTGCCTGCCATAACTTTTTCCTATGGCACCAGCAAAACCATCACCCACCGCCAGGATCGCAATTGCAGCAAAACATATTCTCTCATCTATGAAAAACGATAGGGATAGAAGAGACAAAATCGAAATAAAATACGAAAACGGTTCTATTGATAAACCTTTCAGCTCATTTTCCCTGTACACCCGTAAAAGAAAATCCCGGCTGATCTTTGGTTTCAAAGCTTCGAGCGCAAGATAAATGCAAAATCCGACCAAAACGAGTGCCAGTGTCTGGATTTTTCCTATTGTCCCGGCAGCTACCGGGATCAGGACGCCCAGGATATGGATTATCTTTCGAAACCGCATGCGCCTATTTTGACCTGGCGGCTATTAAAACCCGTTTCCTGTTTAATATTGCGGATCACTTTGAATAAACATTATTTCCAAAACAATAAAATATCTGCGTTCATCATGCCGAAACCCTGCGGGTTCTCGACTCCGCGCCCACGTATTGCGAAGCAATACGTGTACACGCCCTCCAGAGGCGTGACTCTGGGCGCCTTTATCTGCGGTTTTTTTCGTCGAACCCTCAGGATGGCCTTATTAAATCCTGAACCATTTACCAATGACCGCCTTGGCTGCATCAAATCCCCCGTCATAATAAATTGCAGCTATCAATGCTTCCAGCGTTTCAGCGAGGACTTTTGGCTCTTCATCCGCTCTCTGCTTTTTCTCTCCAACACCCAATTTAATGGCTGGTCCGATCCCAAGCTGCCGACCTATTTCTGCAAGTCCCTCCTCTCGCTCTAGATCTTTTTTCTTACTGGTTATCTCATCCCTTGTATTGCAACCCGATTTTATCAACAGATCTACCAGTGCCAATTTCAACACCGCGTCACCAAGAGTTCGATATATTTCCTGGTCTTCACACTCTTTATTTTGCTGCTTTAGTTCGTTTGCGTAAGCTTTGCGCGTCAAAGCCCGGTTTAAATAATATTCATTTTTGAAAGAATATCCAAGAATCTCTTCAGGTATCATTGCATCCCAGCATTCTAAATTTATAACATCCCCACGTATTAAATGTTATTGCAGGTTTCTGTGTCATACACTTGAATTCTAACTCCATCAAGAGCGTCTGTTCATCAATAGTACATGGGCATTTATTGCGGCTCTTCACATTCCCATTCCAGATGAACCCTCTCAATTATTGAGACTTTTTAATCTCTTCTGGAAAAAGGAATATTACCATAGGTAATCAACCACAGAGTCGGCTATGAACTGCGGTTCATAAATGAACATGAAAAAATACATATTAGTTGCCCTGTTTTACTAATATCTGGTATGAGCAGAGTAGACCAATCTGTGTCTGGGTCTTGAACTCGTCACAGAGTCTGGTTAACATTCTGCGAATAAATGAATGTACCTTAGAGTACGGATACCAGAATGTTCCATATAATTCATTTCTCTGCTCATATCAGAACCCTTTAGTCAGGGTGAATAATCTATGAATATACGTGTAGAAAAAGCTTGTGGAATAGATATGCATCAAGCGTTTTTAATGGCAACGATGCTTGATCTGGCTGGTACAAAAGATACCAGGAGATTCAGTACATGTGTAGAAGATTTACTGAATCTGAGAGAATGGATAGTAGATAATAAATGTCAGAGAGTAGCGATCGAATCAACTGGAGTCTATTGGATTCCAACACATACATTATTGGAAGGTAAAGTTGAAACAATAATTGCGAATCCATTACAGATAAAGAATATTCCGGGACGAAAGAACGATACTCTTGATTCTGAATGGATAGCTGAGATTTGCCTCAACGGTCAAATAAAACCATCATATATCCCTCCAAAAGAAATACGAGAGATCAGGGAATTGACAAGATCTCATGTAAAATTAACTCAGTCAAGAACAGTTTTCAAAAACAGAGTTCATAAAGTATTATCTCGTGCAGGAATTCATATTTCAGGAGTCCTTACAGACATATTTGGAAAATCTGGAAAAATTATCCTGAACGGGATATTGAATGGAAGAACCATTGATCAAATATTTGTTGAAATCAAAAGCAAGAGGATAAAAATTAAGAAAACAGAAATAAGGACCTCACTGAAAGGAGAATTAAGTCAGAACGACATTTTTGTAATAAAACAATGTCTTGATTCAGTTAAATTTCTCGATCAGAAAATCAAAGAATTTGACTCAAAGATCAATCATAATTTGAAAGGAATGCAAAAAGAAATGGAAATACTGATGAGCATTCCAGGTGTAGGTTTTACAACAGCGGCTGCTGTAATGGCTGAAATCGAGAATATAGATGTTTTCTCTAAACCTAAGAAACTTGTAGGTTGGAGTGGACTAGCTCCTTCAATTAATGAATCTGCAGGAAAATCTTCAAATGGACATATTACTAAAAAAGGAAATAAATTTTTAAGGACAGTCCTTGTTCTGGCAGCTAATTCCATCGCTATTGGAAGACCTAATAAGCTTAGGATTTTTTATCAAAGAATCAAGGCAAAAAAAGGTCATAAAAAAGCAATTGTTGCTCTTGCAAGAAAGCTTGTAAGTATCATACATCACCTGCTAAAGTTTAAGGAAACGTATTCGGAAGAAGAGGGCAAACAAAAGAAATTCAAACTTCCAAAATTTATTCCAGTGAAAGACTTTAGTATTGATGATATGATTGGAATACTCTGTGAAGCGGGGTATTCTATCAATAAAAGTGCGGCAAACGCATAGAAAATAAAGATGATATCATCCTGATTGACCGTAGCTATTAGCTGTAGCTTTATATTTGAGATGAAAAATAAAGATTACTTTAAGTATTATTTTATTGCTTTAGTTGGAAAATTCTTTAAGTTATAAAATCTATTTTAAAATTGTTGCTTCGTTTGCTCATTTTAGCCGGTTGAAGTTGTCCCGTTTTTCATACCAGCACACAGAGAGCACAGAGCTTTGCCATTTTTTCATTTTGTGCCCCACTGTCTTCGTTTGAAGGTTATAATGCAGTCACAAGCATCGGAATAGGTTCTGAACCTTATCACGGCAGGCTTCAGCTTCTTCATCCCGTCCAAGGTCATCAAGAGCCCAGCTCTTCAAACTCCATACCCTCGCATCTTTTGGGTTAATTTCAATAGCCTTATCATAGCAGACTAAAGCTTCTTCCTCCCGTCCAAGGTCATCAAGAGCACTGCCCTTATCAACCCATGCCTTCTCATCTTTTGGGTTAATTTCAATAGCCTTATCATAGGTGGCTAAAGCTTCTTCAAGCCGTCCAAGGTCATCAGGTTTGCTCAAATTTTGTAAATAGCCCAATTTGATGAACAAAGCTATCAATTTTTCTTCGGCGTTATTTGGACAATCGTAAGATAAAACTGCTGCCAATGCTTCAAATGAGCGAGCTAATTCTTTGGTCGAGTAGATAGAACGTGGAATCCGTTGATTTTGTTGGATATAAACCATCTGTTCACCTAATCCAATTTTTTCTGCTATCTTTCGCCAACCATTTTCGTTACCAACTAACCCCTGTTTTAATGAATCCATTTGTCCGAGATTAAAATTATCTTTATGAAACAAATATTTTCGCACGATATATTCAAGATATGAATCGCCTAAAAACGCAAGTCTTTCTGGCTTACGAGTCCCTTTAGTTCTATTGTCGTTATAATGCGTCAAAGCTTCATCATAATCTTCAATATACTTTTCATCAATCTCAATGTTAAATTCTTTTTTGATAAAATTTCTTATTTGGACTTTTCTTACTTCTTCCATAGAGTACCATCACCTTTTACTGACAACCAGGATAATGGTCAGAAACCGCTATTGTGCTATCATAAGGTTAGGCAGGTTGAGGATTGAGAAGGTTTAATCCCTTGCATCCATTTAAACCTTCTTTGCTCCCAATCCTCAATCTGCATTGATGTCTATGTCATTCTAAATTTTCTTTAGTTTTTCAACGCCTGCCTTCTTTACATTGGGCTTATTAATCTTGGCAGGCATCCAGGAAGGTTTATTTTTCGGTGCAGAAACGAGCACTTTCCATCCTTTAAATATATGGACTTTCTTTGTTCCTCTTTCCCTTAGTCTTATTTCGGCAGGATTTGATTTTGTTCCTTTGCTGCGGTTAGCTGCTTTCAATGCTGCTTGTCGTGGCTGACTTCCTGAAAATACTCCAGTCTCTTTACCGTTCTTTGCTCTTAAAACAAAACTTCTTCCCATTATTTTCTTACTTCTTGTTTTCGCCATATTTTCATACCCTGACAACATTCCGTTGTCTTATCATTAATTTATTATTATAATATATAAGTTTTGCTAAGATACTGTCGCCATGCACACTGATTTGTAATCTGCTGCTACTGATGCTCCTGCATTTTAGCACCCATAACCAAAGCCTGCTCAACCCACACAATATCTCTCATGACCAGAACCACCTTATCCCGTAGTGGATAACTTTCTTTCGAATTCTTCAGAAGCTCGCCATATTTCTGATACTTGTTAATTTCTACTGTATAGGGAGCAGGGTCTTCGATTATATTTGGGTCAAAGCCTTTTCTATCAAGGAGCTTCATGACTTTATTTCTCTCCCCTGCAGTTGCCATTTTGAACCTGTAACTTGCCGTTTCATAATATGGTTCAAGTTCCCTGAATAGTTCAGGGTCATCGAAAAAGTGTTTGAAATAGTAGGCGCCGCTGATTTTGAAGATGTTTATGCGGGGACGCTTTTCAGTTATATCGAAGGTAGGCATGACTCACATATTAATATGGTCTAAAGCTAGTGGTTCTTTTTTCAGTCTTTCTTTTATTCCGACAGTCCTTGCACCTAATTGGCTCACTGTATCCCTTCTCTTCAAAGAATTGTTGCTCGCCTTCTGTGAAAATGAAATCTTTGTTACAATCAATGCAATATATTTTTTTATCTCCCATACTTAATCCTCCAGGTCACAGAACTCTCAGATAAATAAATGTTTTAATGCCTGTCCTGCGGTATAAACGCAACCTACTCCACTCAAATGCTGTGCAACTCTCATGCAACAGTTAAGTTCAGACAGTTAAAACTCCCGTCAACGCAACACAACCCGAAAATATCTTTCCTTTATTGCAAATTAAGGCGTTTATTGAAACGTCATTATTTTTCTATATTTTATCGGTATTTAATTATAAAGAAATTAGAAATAAGTAATATGGGGTTTAGCATAATTCGTTTCAGTTTGTATTAGTTCGCTGTCTTTCTGAATATTTTTGTTTTTTTCATGTTCATTTATGAACTACAGTTCATGGCAGACTCCGTGGTTTTCAAACCAGAAAATAATAAAAAGTCTCCAATTATTTAACCAGAACATTTTTATCTGAAAAAACATTCTGAGAGAGAATATGAAGGTGCTTTTAATCGGAAGCGGAGGGCGGGAGCATGCCATCGCGGAGGCCATAGCCCGGAGCAAGAAGAACCCGGAGCTTTACGCTGCAATGAGCAAGAAGAACCCTGGCATAGCACGGCTGTGTAAAGATTTCCTGCTGATAAAAGAGACTGATAGAGCCATTGTTGATTATGCGCTTTCAAGAGGCATAGAACTTGCAATCATCGGCCCCGAGACGCCGCTTGCAGCTGGAATATCGGATCTGCTCTGGGATGCGGGTATCCCTGTTGTGGGGCCACGGCGCCTCGCAGCGCAGATCGAATTTGACAAAGCCTGGACTCGCAATTTCATGAAGAAGTACAACATCCAGGGCTTACCCCAATTCAAGGTTTTCAGAAAAGGCGATGCAGGCACGGATGAATACATAGATGAGCTTAAGGACGTCGTCATAAAACCAGCTGGCCTGACAGGCGGCAAGGGCGTGAAGGTGATGGGTGATCACTTCGCAATTGACGGCGCAAAAGAATATGCCAGAGATGTATTGAAAAATGATGACCTTGTAATTGAGGAGAGGCTCATAGGCGAGGAATTCACGGTCCAGGCATTTGTCGACGGCAGCAATCTTGCGTTCGCTCCCGCAGTCCAGGACCACAAGCGAGCGTACGAAGGGGATAAAGGCCCAAATACCGGAGGAATGGGATCCTACACAGATTCAAAAGAGATCTTGCCATTCATGAAAGTTTCGGATTATACTGATGCTAAAAAGATAATGAACGATGTGGTGTGCGCCATAAGGACTGAGACCGGGATCCCTTACCAGGGTATCCTTTACGGCCAGTTCATGGCCACCAAAAAAGGTATTTCTGTCATAGAGTTCAATGCCCGTTTCGGCGACCCTGAAGCCATGAATGTGCTCCCCCTTCTCAATAATGATTTCCTGGAGGTATGTAATGCTATCGTGAACGGTCAGCTGGACAGAATAAAGGTCACGTTCAGAAAGCAGGCCACGGTATGCAAGTACGCCGTACCTGCGGGCTACCCGGATAATCCAATTCGGGATTCGGTGGTGGAAACAGGGAACAGCGGGGACGCGCTTCTTTTTTATTCGAGCGTCTACGAGAAGGACAACAAAGTGTTCACCACAGGTTCGAGGGCACTTGCCATCCTGGGTATCGCAGGCACCATCAGAGAAGCCGAGAAGAGGGCAGAATCTGGCCTATCCGGCTTAAAAGGCCACCTGTACAGCAGGCATGATATTGGAACTGATGAACTCATTAAAAAAAGGATACTTCACATGGAAGAACTGAGAGGGTCCTGAATATCTAATCAGGGCCCTCCTCGTATCGGCCAGATGCCGTAATAAGCATTCAATATCAGGACTGCTATCCCTGCGATAACTGCGACTGTGACCACGGTTTTTGGGTCTATCTGAAAAGCCGTCTCCTCTGCATCATAATATCTCATAAGGCCTGCAGAGGACATCAGGCCGCTGCCTTCTTTCTTTTTTGCCATGAATCCTCTTTGATGTCTTTATACCATTTGAATTTATCGCAAAATTACCCTTTAATGGCATCGGAAATTATAAGTACCAGTATTTCTTACATATAACTAATAGAATAGGATAAATCTTAGAGCAGGTAGAAAATAGATTTTGTTCGTAAAAATACGAAAAAATGTTAGACTATTATGGATTTCAATGTTTTGGCAAATGAGTATGGGGAAAAAAGATACGGGATGATTAAATGGCTAATGGTAGCCCTGCTTTTAACTGCGTTCGCTGGAGAAGCAATGGCTGCCGATCTCACGAAGATCCAGTGGGAACAGGGGATTTCCAGCACGCTCTACAGGGATCAGGTGATTACCTACAATGGATATACGGCAAAGGTCGTGATGTTTCCTCCACCTGTGGAATCCGACAGATATAAAGCAGTTCCCGATGAACCTGTTGAACCCTATGTGGGGTTGAATATATCAAAAGACGGCGTTTTTATCAACACAACTGTATTAGGACTGGCGGATTCGTATGTGTCCCCGGACGGCAACGTGAAGATCACGGTAAAAAAGCTGCCCTCAAAATACGGTACTGAATGGCTTTTTGAAAGTTACAATCCATGGGTGGTGCTCGAAATGGACCCAAGAGGGGAGCCTGTCCTTGGCATAACCGCTGATACCGAACAGGATGAATACACATCCTCGCCTTCCACTGAAATCGTAGCAGTAGTAACGCTGGAAAATTCAGGCACGGCTGACGCCATCAACGTTGATGCGAACCTTGAGACCGAACTCCAGGTAAAAAGGGGAAGTTTGAATTATCATTTTGACAAGATTGGGATAGGAGAGACAGTCACCAAGACTGTCACTTTCTTCTCACCTGCGGTAACAGAACAGAGAACCGTCAGCATATTAGCAAATATCAGTGGATATGATGTCATGGATAATTTCTATAATTCTGAGTTCGAAAGGACTGTTACAATATCGGGAGAATCTCCGGTGAGCCTTTCCATTAGAAAAAGCGCAAATGATAAGGCCTATCTGAAAGACAATATAATGGTCTCACTTTCCCTGACAAATGGAGGTAAGTATGACCTTAAAAACGTGAGTATTACTGATTCCGTTCCCCCCGAATTTAAACTTTTGAATAATAATTCGCTCCATTGGGTCATTGATATTCCTGCAGGCGGATATTGGGACTTCCATTATCTGTTAAAACCTCTGACGCCCAACAAAGATGGAATTGTAATGACATCTGCAATGGCTGAGTTCAGGCAACAGAATGAATATTATTCCATACAATCAAACCATCCCGTGGTCATAATCTATGGACCAATGATCGCCGTCACAAAGAAGACAGATGTTTCAGAAATCAGCCCGGGAGATACGGTCACCGTCACGGTAGAGGTTGAGAATACGGGAAGCACTCCCACGAAAGTCACAATAAATGATACGCTCCCCGAGTCTACAACGCTGGTAAACGGCAGCACAGAGTTCGATGCGTACCTTCAGGCAGGCGAGCAAGCAGCTTTCACCTATGCGATCAAAATAAACTCAAATGGGCCTGTCAGGCTCCCGGGAGCCGTGGCTGAATACTATGAACTTGGCACCAAAGGCGGAAAGGTGAGGTCTGTGAGCCCGGAACAGGAAATCGGGATCAGGGCTCCTGAAGTACAGGCAACCCCCCAAAAAACAGAACCTCCCGAGATTATAGTTACGCCTCCCCCTGAGGTCACAACCCCGACACCACCTCCTTCAACTCCTGCTCCCAAAAAGCCTGAGATTGGACCGCCAAAAAAACCCGTTGTCATACAATTACCAAACGTGTCCTCACCTGAGATCGAGGAACTATTGAACTTCATGCTGGGCTGCCAGAGCGGAAATAATGGTTCTACCATAATCAATAATGCCTGCACATTTTACAATTCGAAAAATGATTCCTCCAACCAATAAAAGGGAGACTTTTCCATGAACGAAACCTTAATATCTACAAATGAGCTTTTAAAGGAGCGGTGATCCGATGAAAGTATATATCTGTGAGAAGA
This sequence comes from Candidatus Methanoperedens sp., assembly GCA_027460535.1. Taxonomy (NCBI): domain Archaea; kingdom Methanobacteriati; phylum Methanobacteriota; class Methanomicrobia; order Methanosarcinales; family Candidatus Methanoperedentaceae; genus Candidatus Methanoperedens; species Candidatus Methanoperedens sp. Next base: position 74,967 of record JAPZAR010000004.1, on the reverse strand, counting down.
GTTGCTGTCCGGCAGTCGAAGTCGCCGGAGAGGATGTTTTGATCGGCGAAGGCTCAAATATTGTACGTCTGAAAAAGAACGAATGGAACAGTCTGGTGCAGAAAATCCAAACGGGTGAACTTCATCCTATCTGAATTTGAAACCTTTTTTTCCCACAAGGGGCACGAAAACGACGCCTCCTTTGGCCTCTTTTTTCAGTCCGTCAATTTTTGTCACCAGATAAAGTTCCTGGAAAAATCTACCCACAGGGATTATTAGCTTCCCACCTATCTTCAGCTGATCCGTCAAAGGCTCAAGTATATCGGGAGATGCGGCAGCAACGCTGATCCTGTCATAAGGTGCAAAACGCGGAAGACCCAGGGAACCATCTTCTACGAGTACGGTCACGTTCGTTATACCCGCTTTTTCCAGGTTATCACGGGCAAATAAAGCGAGGGACTCTATGACTTCGACCGCATAAACATGACCGCTGCCTGCAAGTATCCCCATTACGGCCGCATGATATCCAGAACCTGCTCCTATCTCAAGCACCTTCATCCCATCCTGGATATCCAGAAGGTCGCACATTATGGCAACCATATGCGGGGCAGATATCGTCTGCCCGCAGCCTATAGGCAAAGGGTAATCTGCATATGCATTACCCCGCTCATTTTCAGGTACAAAGAGGTGCCGCGGGACGCGCCTCATTGCATCCAGCACACGATCGCTTATGGCATGCTGTCTCAGTTCCTCTATAAGCCTGGCTTTTTTTGTCTCAAACTCCATACCGACTCCCGCTTTTTGATCTTGATACGTTCCCCTCCTTTTGAGATCCTTCTTGGTTCTTTGACCCCCGAATCGGCATAGATGCGCTTGATATCCTTTGCAGCTACCGCAATGCCTTTTCTGCTTTTGAAGCCGCCATCCCTTATCTTTATCCGTATGATCTTCAATTCACGATCGTTCACCCTGACTTTGTCTCCGATAGTGAATTCTTTCTCGCCTGGAACTCTCATCTCTATCGATTCCGTGGTCTGTCTGTGACTTATGGCAATCTTTACGACAACTTCATCAACTGCACGCGCCCACAACGTTTTTATTGTCCCGGCAGAAGCACCTTCTTTTCTTTTATCCCCCACTTCGATAGAGCTTATTTTTACCAGGTACGCCTCGCCTGAGACCTCATCATCGACGATCAGCTCGTCGTCGACTCTTATGATACCTGAAAGCAAAGTCTGCAAATGTAAGGATTTCTCTCCTTTACTTACTATAACCCTCACCGGCACTTTCCTGGGCTTTTTTTCCTTGTGGACCGAGCCGCATTCCTCGCATTGTAATAGGGGTTCATCTGTATCTTTCAACATAATATGAGAAACAGAAGCGTCTGGTGAACATGAGGGACACGGTGATTCGATTTTTTCCATAATCTCAAATTGGGAACAGAACTACATATAACTAATACCTGAGTACCGAAAATCCCTTGAGATCCCCTGTGTACTCTTCAGCGACTATTTCTATATCTTCAACAACGGCATATGCGGGCCCCTTTCTGACCCATTTTACCATTTTTTCAACTGCCTCTTTTTCCCCTTCAAAAACGGCTTCGACCCTTCCATCATTCAGGTTCCTCACCCAGCCTGTGAGCCGCAGTCCCTGTGCCTTCTCCTGTGTGCTGGACCGAAAGAACACGCCCTGAACCTTTCCCGAAACGAACACATGTACCCTGATATTCAATCCCAGACCTTCCGCTACAGATTCCTCAAATTCCAGATGAGCTTTTTGCCAAGTTTTCTCTTCTCAAGCTTTCCGGATACTTGCATGTCCAGAAGCGTTTCGAGCAGGTCTTTCCGCGATACCCCAATATCATAATTTTGCTTCAGGTTTTTTCTTATGTCCTCTAAAGTCCCTGGTTTTTTCAACACTTTTGCAACAAATCCTGTCAGATCCTCAAATACGGCCCATGGATATATTATCCACTTCCAATCCTCGTGCTTCTCTGCCCAGTAATCAGGAACGAATGTCGAGCAGGTCTTGTACTGCAATACGGCTGTCCTTACCTCCCCGGGATTCTTATCCTTTATGTAATCCATGACTACGGAATAGGTGTCCCCTGTGTCCGCCACATCATCCACGATCAATATTTTCTTGCCAGAGATATCTATTGGAAGAGGGAATTTTATTTTTGCTTTCCCCAGCGTGGCCGCAATCCCCCAGTGCTCGACCTTTATCGATGCCAGGTCTTTTTGAAGAAGAAAATCGCATACCACCCGAGCCGGTACAAGTCCACCCCTTGCAATACCAATGACAAGGTCCGGTTTAAATCCTGAGCCTTTTATTTTACCAGCCAGAGTTTTTGCCAGTCTGTAAGCCTCATCCCAGCTTACCATATAACATTTGAAGGTATCTCCTGGTTTTTCCATTGAATTAAATTGGTTCATGATAATAGATATTCTTATCTATACCATAGTTCTTTCATCTGCGGTTAATATATACTAAAAATAATTTCAATTATGAGTAATTACTGATGTCGTCATGTATAACACAATGGGTTCACTGCAAGAACATCGGAGCTAAAAATTTGTTTCAGCCGGATGGAATTTTTTCCATAGTATCTTAATCCTGTACAAGTACAGTTTAAGCAAATGCCGCACATAGTTAAAATGTTCATTCCAATCTAACTTGCTTTCCCCTTTATATCTATCCCTGAAAGTGAAAGGGACTTCTCTAATAGTGTTATACTTTCCTTTGACAATGATTTCCAGCATTATTTTATAACCGATGGGAGAGAGTTCTATCCCATCAATAATATTTTTTTTAAAAAAGAAGAAACCGCTCATCGGGTCGCTTACGTTTGTTAATGGCCTTGCGAGAATGGTTGCTGCCCAACTAATCATTTTTCTGTTGAGCGGCCATTTTTCGATTTTTTCTTTTTCCAAATACCGACTTGCTATCGCAAATTCTGATTCGCTGTCCAGAATTGGTTGGACAATTTTTGGAATCATCTCAGGAGGATGGCTTAAATCAGCATCCATCACACCGATTATCTCACCTCTGGCATGTTTAAGTCCTTCTGCCACAGCACTGCCTAAACCTTCTTTACCTTTTCTATGGATCACATTAATTCTATTATTATACTTTTTTGAAAGATCGTCTGCGGTTCTTCCGGTCCCGTCGGGAGAGTTGTCATCTACAATTACAATCTCACAGCATAACAAGGTCTTGTCGAATACATCAAAAATTGTATTAACTAAAAGTGGCAAATTTTCCTTTTCATTATACGTAGGGATTATAATTGTTATCGTTTTAAACCCACCTTTTTTATTCCCATACCACTAAATAGTGCGACGCGAGCGACCCTAAGTCTAAAATTTAATAACTTTTCTAAGATTCGTTTTTTAGGATGCCAATTTGCCATATTTACCAGATCCTCTATATAACCATTGGCTTTCACTTCCCACATGTGTTCCTGTGCCCGAAGGCTACCGACTGCTGCGAGAATAGAAATCCCCGATGGATGTTTGATCTATACTACTCCGTTGTGCGCCGCACCAAGAATGTGACTCTTAACACCTCTGCGTCCTATGGCCATACACCGGAGTTCACTGTAAGGCTAACCCGTCCCAAAATATTAATGACCCTTGCAATGTCGTAAGAAACCATTGTAAGGCTAATTTCAGTACCTGCTTTATGTATCCTTTTCAATAGCAAATAAACCCTGATTGAAAGGCCTCTGAATGCCTATGAAAGCCTCAAGGAGTGTGGATAACCTTTTTTAGAAAAATTTATAAACACTCCAATTGTAGTGCTAATGGAGTGTTATGCCAGACAAGGTAACGATCAAAATACCAAAGGAGCTCTACGAAAACCTTCAAAAGATGATTGAAGGCACGGGTTTCTCCAGCACAACAGAATTCATTGTCTTTGTCATGCGGACAATGGCTTCAACAGGCAGGCTGAAAGAAGAAGACAAACTCACGGAACAGGAAGTTCAGGTCATAAGAGATCGGCTCAAAAAGCTCGGCTATTTGTAGGAGGATGAAAAATGGACCATCTGGATAAATTAGAAAGTCAGAGTATCTATATAATACGGGAGGCTTATAAACAGTTCAAGGACATTGCAGTACTCTGGAGCATAGGGAAGGACTCAACTACGCTGATGTGGCTTGTGAGAAAAGCATTCTATGGGAGAGTCCCTTTTCCTGCGCTGCACATAGACACGGGCTACAAGTTCAAGGAGATATATCAATTCAGGGACGAGTGGACAAAAAAATGGGGCTTGAAGCTTGTGGTTGGAAGCAACGATGATTCGATAAAAGCCGGTATGAGACCTGATAAAAGGGATAAACTGTCATGCTGCGGGCAGCTCAAGACCGAGGCCCTGAAGCAGACCATAGATAAACTCAGATACAAGGCGCTGCTGCTGGGCATTCGCAGGGATGAGCATGGGATACGAGCAAAAGAAAGATACTTTTCACCCAGGAACAAGCAGTTCGAGTGGGATTATAAGGACCAGCCCCCTGAGCTGTGGGACCAGTTCAAGAACAAGCAACATGGAGAACAGCATATCAGAGTGCATCCTTTGTTGCACTGGACAGAACTTGATATCTGGATGTATATACAGAGGGAGCAAATCCCCATAGTGTCTCTGTACTTCGCAAAGAACGGAAAGAGGTTTCGGAGCATCGGATGCGAACCGTGTTGCAATCCTGTGGAATCTGAAGCTGACACTGTGGATAAGATCGTTGAGGAGCTTAAGACCACAAAGGTCGCTGAAAGAAGCGGGCGCGCGCAGGACAAGGAAAGGGCGTACATGATGCAGAAATTAAGAGCGCTGGGCTACATGTAAAAGGCTAAAATGGCTGTTTTGATTGCATTGATGTTGCCGGTATTTTATCTTAAATTGTACATCAGCATCCTTGTCGCTGCAATGGGCATCGCTACAGTTCCCAGACTTAAGACCAGGAATGAGTTCTCGTGGAAAAAGATCATGGGACTTGGAGTCCTTGCCACCTTTAACAAGGGGATTTCCGGCGGAGGATACGGTCCGCTCATAGTCTCGGGGCAGATACTCTCAGGGGTGGAAACAAAAAATTCAACAGGTATGACCACGCAGGCTGAAGGTGCCTGTTGTATCGGTGTTATTACCTACTTCATTTTGGGTACGAACGTTGATTGGATGCTCGCTCCGTATCTTATCACCGGCTCCCTGATTTCAGTCCCGCTTTCTGTATACACCGTCCAGAGAATGCCTGTAAAGCAATTTATTTCAGCAATAGGGGCCGCAACGACATTGCTTGGTCTATTTTCACTGTTTAGATTATTCAATTAAAAAAGAGGAACTAAAAATGAACGAACAAAAACTGAAATTCGTAATCGTGGGACATGTTGACCACGGCAAAAGCACGCTCATAGGAAGGTTGTTGTACGATACCAATTCCCTCCCTGAAGGAAGAATTGAGGAGATAAAACAACTCTGTGAGAGTCTAGGTAAGGACATAGAGTTCGGTTATGTGATGGATCACCTGGAGGAGGAGCGCGATCAGGGCATCACCATCGATACTGCGCAGACATTTTTCAGCACGAAGAAAAGAGATTATGTGATCATCGACGCTCCCGGTCATGTGGAGTTCGTGAAGAACATGATGAGTGGCGCATCGCAGGCGGAAGCAGCAGTGCTCATTGTGGACGCGGAAGAAGGCGTAAAGGAGCAGACAAAGAGACATGCTTACATCCTGGGGATGCTCGGGCTGTCGCAGGTCATCGCGGTTATCAACAAGATGGACCTCGCGGATTTCGAGCAAAAAAGGTTTGAGAAGGTGAAGAATGACCTTATGGAATTCTTATCCAACGTTAAGATTCAGCCATCCTATGTGATACCTATTTCGGCAAAAAATGGAGATTTCATAGCCAACAGATCGGGAACTATGGACTGGTATAAAGGTCCTACTCTCCTTGAAGCGCTGGATACCTTCAAAACAAAAGAAAGCGCGAATGAGAAACCTTTGCGCTACGTTGTCCAGGACGTGTACAGTTTCGACAAGCGCATTATCGCAGGAAGGGTTGAAAGCGGCATAATAAGAAAGGGGGACAGGATCAAAGTCCTGCCTTCAGGGGAGGAGACGCGGGTAAAGAGCGTGGAAGAATATCTGAAAAATGTCACAGAGGCAGAAGCTGGAAAGAGCATCGGAATTACCACCGAGGATAAACTCTTCATCGATAGGGGCAATATTATCGTCAGCAACGCTGACCTGCCGGGGGTAACCAGCAGGATAAAAGCAAATGTCTTCTGGATGGACAGGATCCCTTTTAAGAAAGGGGAATGCCTGCGGTTCAGATGTGCAACCCAGGAGGTGAACTGCGAGATAGAAAAGATCAACAGTGTCATCAACTCTTCAACGCTTGAGCTGATAGCAGAGGATGCGAATGAAATAAAGAACAGGGAAGTGGCAAATATCGTAATCCGGACTGATAAGCCTGTTGTGGTGGAGAACTTTAATAAGATGGAAGTGCTTGGAAGGTTCGTGCTAGGAAGAGAGGATACCTGCGCTGGCGGGATCATCACGGAGCTAGTATGATCGTCTTTGCCATCGATGCGCTGGAATATGCGCTTGTAGAGGAGTTCAACTGCAGTAATCTAAAGCAGAAATTCTATGGGAAGACCAATATCAAGGAATTCTCTCTACCAAGAACGATGGTGCTCTGGAGCTCTTTCATGACAGGGAAAAACATGGAGAAAGAGATACTGGCTATGGGAGATAAGGAGATGTGGAACACCAGGATAGAACTGCGAGATACGTTCTTCAACCGGTTCAGGAATCCAAAAATAATTGACCTGCCGGGATTCAACTACGTCAAAGAGCAGCATGAGCAGGAACGAGTGCTCCTTAAGAATTATTTTGATGCAAAGAGCGATGAAGAAAAAAACAAAATCAGGATTGCGTATAATAACCTTGCTTTCGAGCACCACAGGAGAGTGAAAAAAGAATTCAGCGATGCTCTGAATGCAAAGCACGATTTTGTACTGGGATATTTCAGTGTGGCAGATGTCATAGGACATCTGAACTTCGGCAACAGAACAATGATGAAGATGATATATAATGACCTGGATGAGATAGCGGGATCTATCGAGGATTGTTTTATTGTGCTTTCTGACCATGGGATGGAAAAGATTGGTATATTCGGGGACCATTCGAACTACGGGTTCTGGAGCAATGATTTTGAGGACCTTGGGAATCCGAGGATAACGGATTTTGCGGGTATTATCAAATGAATTTCAGAGGTTAAAAAATGAGCAAGGAATACGGAGAAATAAATGTTCCGAAAGAGATCATAAGAAAGATCGAGGAGCGTATTAAGGGAACGGAGTTTAAAACAGTTGATGAATATGTTAATTTTGTATTAGAGGAAGTCGTCAAGGAAACCGGCGAAGAGGAACCTGAAGAAGTGTTCTCAGAGGAAGACGAAGCAAAGGTGAAGGAGAGACTGAGAGCGCTGGGGTATCTGGATTAAGATATCTCTAAATTCCATTTTTTGCGTGGTCACCCGTTTGGGTGCCTTCGAATCTTATAAGGCTGCTCTTTAATGCCTATAATCTGTCTACCTGCAAATGATTTGCTTTTCTCTAATGGAGCCTGGAGGCGGAAACTAACTCCAATAAATGGATAATAAGAATAAGTCAATTAGACCGTATCATTTATTTGCAGAGTTATATCTCTAATAAAAAAATGATAGGGATTTGAAATCCCTATTACGATATTACATTGTCTATCTTTCTTCCGCCAAGTATGTCGTTCATCAGGGCGTACTTGGAGTTGGGTGTTTTTCCGTTGTGATATCCCCATTCTATTGGCTGTAATGTCATGAGGACTACACCACTGCCGAACTTGTATATCGTATATACCGGCTTCGTTCCTGCACCAGCCTCTTTGAGTGTGACTACCCCTCCTGATGGTGGTGTGTCGCCTCCCACATATTTTAGATACCCATGGGAAGCAAAGTTCCAGTTATCAAGGTCTGCGTCAGTTATTGCTTTATACGGTCCCTTTGCTGGCGGGAGTGGGGTCGACGGTCCTATTACTGTGACATCATTCGTGTAATTATTGACCGCGCTAATTCCTCCTGGCAGTTTGAAAGCCAGAGTCCAGTCGCTGCTATGAAATCCCCATGCTGCTGCATGAAAGTTAAGCACACCACCTGCTTTGACCCAATTGTACAATGCTCCTCCAGGGCTTATGTATGGAGCGAGGGCAGTGTAGAGAGCCTGCGGCTGGTCAGATGCCACGATTATCAAAGAGTAATCGTTCCAGACAACATTCGGAAGACCGGCTGCGGTTACCTTATCAGCGGTCAGGCTCAGGTTCATCAGTGCCTCACTATTGGAATTGAGTCCCCAAGGCAGTTGATCTTCTATTAATAAGATCTTCTTTACTCCCGCAATACCCGGATTGAAATGCGTTACCCCGGAGATTGACTTAAAGCCTTCCGGTGCGACACTGCTATCTGCGGCATAAGCAGCACTTATCATGAAGACAAGCACCAGCATTGCCATTCCTGTTCTAATTCCTAAGTTTTTCATATTTACTCCTATTTTTATTTAGAGACCCACCCACTGCTCAATGGATACTCCGCAATCTGAACTTTGATGGTCAAACTACAGCAAAAACACCAGCTTTTATTAGCCAAATGATTTGGCATTTTCGCCGTAATAATGGCTTTCTTGAGGTTTCCACCACACGCATTGAATAAAGCCTCACAAAATTGGTAATTTGATTAATAGTATAAGAACCTTTCTAAAAAAGTGTGTGTCAAATCTTTTGGTGTTAAATATTTTTTGAAATGTTATTTAACCAATAATTCTTCCTAATGTCCAGGCATTTTAAAGCTCCATGTGATGTTTTGAAGATCCGTTTTAAATAGTCAGGCACAGCAGTTCGATAATAATTTTCAATGGGATTCGTTGTTCGTGAAACAAACCATTCCCTCATGAAAAGACTAGACCGACTTTTACTGATAAGAGAATTGTTCAGATGATTATAAAAAATGCAGACGATTTAGGTAATCTTTGTAAGGAAAAGTACTGCGATTATGACGGTGTGGACGCCTATCCGAAAGATTGATAGAATAAAATAAATTGGTTTGGGAAATAACCTGCGAATGCGCAGAATTACTATTCCCAAGCCTTATTGCTGTACTCAACCGCTCAAACAACTTTTACAGCATCCCATGTCTGCTTTACAGATGTGACTTCCTGACTACTTGCTCCGTACAAATCCGTTGCAGCCTGGATTGTATGAGCCCGCGCCTGGGAAAAGGTCTCAGTCGGGATCATATAGACATCGAGCGCTCGAAAGAAGATTCGCATGGCTTTAGCTTTACCTATGCCGGTAACCTTACCGCCTAACCTGTGCGTTCCTCCTTCGGCGAGCAGATAGAATGCATTGTTGGCTATTCCACTGGAATAGTGCACATCGATCCCATCCCTGTAATCAAGGAAATTATCAATACTATGTCCGTCTTTTGTTGGATTGTTCATATAACGGAGAGCATCTCCAGGTATGGCAGGTGTGTAGGCATCCTCACCGATTAAATAATTTGGTGTTTTATTGGCGCCTCTGGAAGCAGCATAGAATTCCACTATCGTCCCGAAGATATCCGACATCGCTTCGTTAAGTCCACCTGATTGTCTGGTATAAATGAGACCCGCTACGGATTCTGTAACCCCATGCGTCATCTCATGCCCAGCGATATCCAGAGAAACAAGAGGTGAAAAGGTAATCCCGTCCCCGTCTCCATATGTCATGCACCTGCATGAACTGTCCCAAAAGGCATTGTTATATTTAACTCCATAATGGACTCTAGATAACGTCCCTTTATTGTCATTGTATATCCCCTTTCGGTTGAAAGACTGCAAATAATAATCCCAAGTCATCTCAGCGCCATAGTGCGCATCAACGCCTGCTGTGGCACGATCAGTGTTTTGACCATTGCCCCAAACATTATCCAGGTCAGAAAATATGATTCCGTCTCCAGAATAACCATTATTCAAGTCGCTTGTGCGCATATAGCCACTTACCTGAGACCCTGAACCTTTTAAGGGATCAAGCGTGTAGTACTTCTTCGATTGATTAAGAGTAATGATATTGATTGTTCCACTGTACAAACTACGACCAATCCCTTTTGCAGGGGCTACAGTCGTAACAGAAAGCGTTTTCTTATCTGAAGAATCCTGTTCTTTCACGAGCTGGGTCTGCACTTCGGTTGAAGGCAAAAAGGTCTGCAGATCATCATAGCTATCAATTATTTTACCTGTCATAGCATCCACAAATGCCACGATTCTTTTCGGTGCACTCTCATCTTCCATCACAACACGGTAAACGAGCGTTGTTATTCCATCCATGGGATAGACCAACAATTCAGTCTCTGGGTTATTCGTAACCGGTCCATTGAAGAATTGAAGTGCTTTTTCTCTTGCTATCTGACCTGAGATTTTGGGCTGGGTCTGCACCGTAATGCCTGCTTTGTAGCTACCCGTCACTGACTGAAGAGACCCATTACTATTGATATGGACTATCATCTGCTGTCCAAATACTGGTATCCCGTTGTACATCTGATCAAGACGGACATGGATAATGCCGAGATCATCCCGGGCGACCCTTCTAAGGCGAAACTCTTCCTTAGCATCTTTGATTCCCCATTCTGCAGCTTGCGTCTGGAGATGTGAAAGACTCGCCTGAAAAGCTGTCTCGTCATCAGAACTTGAAACCCTGCTCGACGCAGTTTCAGCGCCCGCCTGTGCAACTGGAAATATTGCTGCAATCATCAACCACACAATTCCTATGATGATTATCTGAAAACCTGGTCGTAACCCTTTACTCGATTTTTTCAATTTGGTTCTATTTTGATTCATAGTTTTTTACCTCCAATAGATTGTTTTTACATCATAAAAAAAATAAAAAGTGATAAGAATTTCGAGTTGAAATTCCTAATCACAAATGGGATTTTTAGGGTCTCCTTATAGTGAAGGAGGCCGAACTGGTTGCTGAACTGCCACTAAAAGTCAGTTTTGCATTAAATTTGTAATCTCCGTTTGCGACATATATGCTATTCGGGATTGGAATGGGGAATACCTTTACTGCTTTCATTCCAGGCGTCATGGTGAATGCTGTGTTGAGGAAGGTCATCCCAGTTCCACCGGGCCACAATATGTCTAATGCAATGTTCGATGGATATGTATTGGTAGTAGGATTTGAGATGTTCAGCTTAAGCTGTATCGTCTCGCCTGGAGCGTACACCGCTTTGTTTGTGGAGATTGAAACTGATGGTAAAGGTGATGCAATTGCGGCTGCAAAATTGTCTATCTTTGAAGCACTAGCGTAACCTACAATCCCGACGCCATTTCCCCCGGTGGCTGGAGCACCGCTGCAGACATATGTCTGTGTTCCCGATCCACCGTCAATGTTTTCGAAAGTTATAGTTACTGTATTGCCATTCAGTTCAGCCCGCATATGTGCTTTGGTAAAAGGAGAGCTGAGTGGGAAAAATCCTAGTCCGAAGCCACGTCCACCATTTCCGACATAGCAAGCTCCCCATTCGAATCGATCGTCTCCATCTTGATTCTGAACTTTCAGAAAGAGATTGTTATTGATATCAGCGTATCCCATATCAATCCCTACATACTCAAGACCGGTGCCGACGGATTGAACATCTGCCTCTACCACATTAGAGGTGACACCATTATAAGTGGCTAACGCCATAGGACCGCCTACCGCAGCCATGCCTGAAACCATAAATGTCCCTGCCTGATTTGTCCAAGCAGGACCTATAGGCCCGTCAGAACGATTAAAATCATCCAAGATGGTAGCAGCCACAGTAATCTTTTCTGGTGCTATTTGTCCGCTATCTTTAACATCGCTTGCCTTATTCCCATTTGTCAAGTCGACTGGGTTCGCATACGCAATACCCATCATTGAAAAGAGTATTAGCAATGCTATACCTGTTCTAATCCCTAAGTTTTTCATATTTACCTCTATTTTTATTTGAAGACCCACCCACTGCTCAATGGACACTCCACAACCTGAACTTTGATGGTCAAACTACAGTAAAAACACCGGCCTTTATTAGCCAAATGATTTGGCGTTTCGCCGTAATTATGGCTATCTTGAGGTTTCCACCACACGCATTGAATAAAGCCTCACAATAATCATAATTTCATAAGTAGTATAAGAACCTTTCTGAAAACAAAAAACTGTTCTTATTATTTAATCAAACCGTAACAATTCTTCCGGTTTGCAGTGAAAATATCATATCCAGATAAGATTTGACGTTAGTTTTGTATTGGAGGAAGTTGTAAAAGAAACCGGAGAAGGAACCTGAAGAAGTCTTCTCTGAGGAAGATGAGGCAAAGGTGAAGGAGAGGTTGAGATTGCTCGGGTATCTTGATTAAGGCTCTCTCTAAAATCCATTTTTAAAAATAGAAGGGCACCCATGGGGTGCCATTGAATCCTATATTTTCACTCCTTAGTAACGTATAGTCTATCTACCTGCAAACGATTTGCCTTTCTCTAAAGGAGCGCCTGCCGGCGAACACGCAACCCTAATAAATGGATAGTACGAATAGGTCAGATAGACGGTATCATTGATGTCGCTGAATCTGACCGAGTCTGTCGCGTTTAATGTCTTAAGAGAAATATTTATGGCATGTTCACCAAAAATTTGGTAAGGTGGATATGCCTCATCCATGGTCAGAAAAATCTCTGTACCATACTGCATTCCCCCGCCGTTCACAGCTGACCCAACGGCGGCATCGCCACCTGTTACCTGATACGCGTTGCCAACTTTGTCAAAGTTCAACACATATATGTCTCCAAAACCTTGCGGCTGGAAACAAAGCGTTCCAACATAACCTTGCACATCCGCATCTGTGTTCAATGCCGATGATGAACTTATCTGTGCATATACTGCAATTGCGGAGAATATGGCCATTACTGCTATTCCTAACATTATTATTTTTTTCATTTTCCACACTCCTACTGAATATTTTGATCATCTTCGTTCCATTTTCCTTGATTCATAAGACCACACAGAATTCTGCGCTCAAAGCTCAATTTTATATCCCATACTTTTCATCTCCATACAAAAATAACTCCCGGGAATCGTTATTGTTCATCCGTCCTGCGGATAAGCGTCCACTCTACCATAACCATAATATTTGTCCCAGCCTGGCGTTCCCAGATCATCCGCAAATTTGAGTAGCATGATACCGACCTGCTTATTGGTGAAACTCAGATTATATGACCAATAAAGCGCGGCAACTCCGCTCGCATGGGGTGTGGCCATTGAAGTACCGCTCAAGTATTCATAACCTGATGGATCACAGAGTTCGCATGCACCTTTTGGAACAGTTGAGATTATGTTGGAACCAGGGGCCATTAGATCCAGGAAGTTTCCATATTGGCTGTAAGAAGCTCTTTTTCCAGTTGAATCAAGAGCTCCCACAGCAAGAACCCATGGATAAGCACCAGGATAGCTGGGCTGTTCTAATCCACTGTTGCCGGCTGCTGCAATAACCAGTGCGCCCTTAGTCAAAACTGCATACTTGGTAGCGTCAGAGGTCTGCTGGTCCGGTGAAGGTCCTCCAAGGCTGATGCTCAATATTTTTGCCCCATGGTCCACGGCCCATCTTATGCCATCTGCTATATCAGACGTATAGCATGAACCATAAGCATTACACACCTTAACGGGCATCACTGTGACATTTGGCGCAACCCCTACCACTCCTTTTTTGTTATTCATAGTGGCAGCAATTATGCCTGCTACATGCGTGCCGTGTCCCATATCATCCATAGGATCGTTGTCATTATTCACAAAATCATATCCTAAAGTCTTATTCACAGCAGCGAGGTCCTCGTGAGTGTAGTCCACTCCAGTGTCTATAACAGCTACGATTAACCGGCTATCCCCTTTCCCTTTAGGAGTGTCCCACATCTTATTCGCCTCTATCATACGCATGCCCCATTGGTTGGGATACAAAGGATCATTGGGTGTTAGCTGAATATTTTCTCCAGGACCTGCGACCTCTATTATGGGGGTCGGAATTTGGATCTGTGCATCCTCCTCTATATAAGCTGCACCCGGAATTGTTAAAATGGATATCTGATTATTGAGAGACGCAGTCGGAATATAGAAGATCAATTTATTGTCGAGCGTTTCTCTAACAAACGTTCCGCCATTGTCCTGTACTGCTTTGATTACATTATCCTTAACTGTCTGGGAATCAAGCGTGATCACTATTCTTGTTGAATCAGTTCCAAGCTTTGCACCCGCTAAACCTGTTCCCAAAACCAATGAGATAATTATGAATATTGCAATTTTATTATAAACAGTCGATATTTTCATTTTATTACGCCTCCATTCTTTCATTTATCATCTATCAAAAAATGAGTTCGGCAGCCTTTGCAGGATGCCGAACAGATTTCACATTCACAATTCATACTCTAAAAAGAGACCTCTCTTTCTAATTCGGTTATTTACCTACCGATGTTGAGCCCGATTCTGATTGAGAACCAGGTGCCGGACATGGGACTCTTGTGTAATTTAAATCTGTGTAACCAATAACTAAATTATTATTTACATCAGTCCATCTAAGGTCATCTGTCCCTGTCATTGTGGCCAAGGTTATATCAATACTGTGAACGCCCCAATATGCATAGGCAGGAATTGCCTCGTCTATATGAAGGAGGAGATGACCATTAACAACTGCTCCTCCGCCATCCATCGCGCTGGGATAAACTGGGTTATAGCCTGTTACCTGCAAGGCATTACCTACTTGGTCAATTCTCAAAACATGCAAATCACTATAGGGGCCAGGTTTGAAACAAATTGATCCTATGAAAGCTTGCGCGTTTGAGTCTCCCGTCACTGATGATCCGGCATATACTGCATATACCGAACCTATCATTATTGCTATTATACCTACTATTACAATCTTTTTCATATATTGTCACCTTTTTTCTGCATTAATTTATGTTCAAATGTCATTCATTATTTTATTTTACGGCGCAGTTTCCTGCGCTCAAAGCTTAGGCTTTTATCTCAGATTTCACCTCCCTATTTGTCAGCATGTCAACTACGTGACTCTGATTCATCTGCATCCACCGCAAGTTCTCCCAATTGGTTAATGGAATATGAAATAAAGTTTATCGAGCAACCATTTTAACTACCATTATCGCCACCAATTGTTCTCATAGCATCTACCATATTATAAAGGCTGTGGTGTTTACCATCATCATAATAAATAATTAAAATGATAGAAAAATATTATTGTCACATGCCATTTGCAACTCTAATTTAATAATACAAATTTCTTAAAATTCTAAGAACTGAGCAGAAAGCTTTTTACAATAGGATGCCTATTTGCCACGGACTCATGAGATGTAGAAATATTTGTGTGGGTATCTTAATATTTCTTGGTATCCAGCTAGCCAGTGGTCTATCTGATCCAGGCGAAGTTGAACTTGCTCAATACCATCAGTTTGTGATTACAAGCGTCTCGCCTGTTGAGTTTTACCCATCAGATATCAAAACAATCAATATAACTATGCAGAATATTTACAATTATTCTGCATTCGGCGTCTCGACCGCAATTGATAAAGATAAGGCAGATCCAATAAAAATTACGCATGAATTGCAGAAATTTGTTGGCAATGAAATTCGCGGGAACCAGAACTTTACGATTCAATACGAGATATATATCAAAGACACTGTTGCAAAAGGCACATATTATATCCCTCTCACCGTTATCTGGTCAACGGTTGCAGATGGAACAGTAAAACGCCAGGAAGATCTTTATGTCGGTATCAAAGTAGCTGAAAACCCGGAAGTTATTAAGATCGATACTGTGAACATTACTACGATTCCGGAGCATATCAAGCCTGGGGATACGTTTAAACTCAAGGTTGCATTAAAAAATATAGGGAATAGTAAACTCAACCAGATAAGGGCTGTTCTTGATACGCAGATGCCATTCTCAAGCATTGGGGCTAGTACTGAGCAGTATATTTCTGTATTGGAACCGGATCATAGTGCTGAGGCTTTATTTAATCTACAGATAGATAAGTCGGCGCCCAGCCGCCTGTATAATTTCAATTTTACGCTTGAATATAAAGATTATACCAATCGATTGCAGTCCCAGCAGAGTAGCTTAGGGATTAACGTGGAGGAAGTATCTGAGGTATATATTCAGGATATTACGCTTGATCCGACCACACTGAACCAGGGCAGCGATGGACTTCTGATGGTTAATGTTGCCAATGCCGGAACCAATGATATTAAGGATGTAAGAGTTACTGTATTTGGGGGAGATAAGATATTAACACAGAGCCAGAATTTTATAGGGATTATACACCCAGGCCCAAAGGAATCTTCAACCACATCTTTCGGAGTGCATGTCGATCCAAATATGGATACAGGAGATTACGGATTAAATATACAAATAAATTATGATGATGTAAATGGTGAACATTATTCCAAATCAAACCTGTATATAGTTAAAATAAGTGAAAAAGATTCGATATTGTCAACATCTGATGAGACACTACATGATATTCTTTATGCATTTATATTTGCAGCGATGAGCTATGGAATTTTCCTTATCGTTGGTTTCCAAATAGAAAAAAAATAGTGAAAAATGCCGCTAAATAAAAAAATATTATCAATTTTAATAATCCTTGCTTATTTAATATTATTAATTCCTTATATAATCGCTTCAAATGCTGGAGAATCGGGCATCGTTATAGAAAATCAAAGTATGAATATGAGCTCCTTGCCCAATGATATCCAGGATCTTCTGATATATAAAGAAGAATCATTCAATGTTATTTTAATAGAAGATCCGACTACAGATGTCAGTAAATTGCAAGGCAAGAGTGCAAAGGAAAAAAAGTTAATCTTATCAAAAGAACCGCAGAAAATAGGGAGTTTTGTCAGAATAGACAATATAACATCTGATATACATGTCACATCCTACAATCTCATAGATCAACCTTTTGAAAAGCTAATCATAGGCGATGCTACCAAAGCCGGGTTCGGAAATGTAATAGAGATGATAAATAATGATATGGAGCAGTTAAATACGTACATTTCGAGCGACGTTTTTTCTCTCTCTGAAATCGTGGGGATTTCTAAAGTAGATTTTCTAGCTGGCGGGCTTCTTGTGGTGCTGGTTCTGACATTCTTATTCCACGGGATGGTCAGGCTGTGGAATATTCCGGCTGTTGCGACGTTGTACTCGTTCCAGACTTTCCTTGCGATTATGGTTTCATTCCTGAACAAGCTGGAGGTTGAGAAAACCGGTCTAATGTTCGGGCTTTTGTTCATTCTTGCACTGCCGCTGACATCATGGTTGCACAGGTACGAGGGGTCAGAAGAAGGCAGGAAAACGATACATGGATTATATGTGAAAAACAATGAAATACTGGCAAGGATCAAGCATAAATTCGGAATGTAGGTCAGATTTTATAAGAGAGTGGGATTAGGCGGGATCATGAGCGAATCGCTGGGAAAAATCGCAAAGGGCGCGGCGATCGCTTTTGCGGGGATGCTTGCCTTCACTTTTTTTGAGTTCGTCACCAGGGTGATCATTGCCAGGCATGCAACCCCTGGTGAATACGGCGCATTCAGTATAGGATTTGCGCTGCTGAACATCTTTGTTATGGTCTCCTGTCTGGGACTGCAGGGAGGTGCCACACGGTGCATTGCATATTTCAGAGGGAAGGGGGAGAATGGAACGGTAGCAGGGATAGTGTATTCATCTCTGCAGCTTTCTATCGCTGCGGGATTGTTTTTCTTTCTGGTTGTTTTCTTTTCATCGGACTTTCTAAAAGAAATATTTCATCTTGAGCAGTCAATGGTCTTAAAGCTGTTCGCAATAGCAATTCCTTTTCTCACGGTTATCGAAATTTTGTCGTATATCTTCATTGGATTCGATAGAATTAAAGAAAAGGTTTTTTTCAGAGACATCCTGATGTATCTGCTAAGGGTTTCCGGTATTGCATTTGCCTTCATTATTGGATTCGGTTTCCTGGGAATGATGTATGCGTACCTGCTGCCGACGGTGATCGTGGCAGTGGTGTTTGCCGGGTATGCGATTAAGAAATTATCTATAAAACTGAAAGATAATGCAGTGGTAAGGAAAAAATTGTTACGCTTTTCGATACCGTTGCTAGTCACATTTATCTCCACGGTGATAATCACAAGAGCGGATACATTGATGCTTGGATATTTTAAGACTTCAGATATCGTTGGCTTATATAATGCCGCTGTCCCTTTTGCACAGCTTCTTCCGATTTTCCTGACCTCCATAGGTTTTATATATGTTCCTATCTCTTCGCAGTTATATTCAAAAAATCTGGTCGAAGATATTAGGCGGAACTACGCAGTATTGACAAAATGGGTTGTGATAGTTACGCTGCCTTTTTTCTTTATTATGTTTCTTTTTCCAGAAGCCGTGCTAAATATTATTTTTGGTTCTTCTTATGAACAAGCTGGCAATGCGCTTCGAATACTTTTGCTTGGCGCATTGGTTCAGGTGATAACCGGGCCAAATGCCTTAACGCTGGTGGTGACCGCAAAAACTAAACTGAATATGTTGGATGATTTGATTGGTCTGATAGTGAATCTCTCTCTGAATTTTTTACTTATACCGACATTGGGTATTGCTGGCGCTGCCATAGCATCTTCAACATCCCTTATCTCAATAAATGTGTTGAAATCTGCCCAAATTTTCTGGATGAATAAGATACATCCATTCACCTTAAATTTTATAAAGGTTTTAATAACATCAACTATATTCATATCTGTTATTTATATCCTCTTGGCACATCTAACCAGTACAACGATAACTATCTGGATGTTAATGATGTTCTTCTTTTTGTTTTTAACAGCCCAAGTCGCAGGCTTAATCATTACAAAGAGTTTTGATAAAGATGATATGATTTTGCTGCAGGATGTGAAAAGAATTTTAAATAAGAATGCAAAAGCCCCTCTTTGAAAACATTCATACTTTTGCTAGAACTTGATTTCTATATCTTGTCAAGACGCTTCAGTGCTGCTATTCTTTTTCTAATCATCTCTCTATTATCTGAGTCTATATATTTTATCTCCCTTTCCATTATTGGCGAATCGACTTTAAAAATCTCCTTTAAAATCCTACCATCCATATCTTTTGGAACAGGCATACTGAGCATGTGCAAAATCGTTGGCGCTACATCAGTTATTTTCGCATTTATTTCAAAGTTCTCCTTTATATCCGGTCCTCGGACGATGAAAGTTCCATTCAATCTATGCGATCCACCATGCCATTCAACAAATTCGCTACCATAACCAACTTTCGAAGTTATAGAGTTAATATTATCATCTGTATCGAGGATGATATCAGGCGCCAGATTCAAATATTTCCCACTATACACTTCTTCTCTTCTGTACGCCTTTACAGATATCTTTTCCAATCCATCTATAATCTCATCTCTCAATTTTTCATAATCTTCCTCTTTGACGATCCCCTGCGGCTCCCTGCCGGCCAAATTTATGTAAATCGTGCCCCACGTAGCATAACTGAAAGCCTGTGTTCTTTCCCAGCGTATAGGAGTTCTTCCGGTTTGCCGGGTTATATTTCGATACAGAGGTCTTATGAAAGAAATGGTCAATAATGGAGTAATCATTTTCAAGATGATAGGCTTTCTAAGGATTGAAACCAGATTCCTGATAATATCGAGGATTGGTGTTCTTTTTAACTCTAAGAGACCTCTATTTATAAGAAATTCATTTACAAGGAAGGCTTTCTTATTTGGCCCAAAACCATGATCTGATACTATGAATATGTTGGGCTTTTCACCTCCCTCTTCAATTTTATTGATTATCTGCCTTAATTTATTATCTATATTTTGATAATGACTCAAAAGAATGTCTTTTTTATCCCAGAACTGATGTTGTACCCTATCCAATTCGGTAAATACAAAAAAACCAAAGTCCCAGGGCTTGTCCAGGAATTTAAAAAGGACTTTGCAATGTTTCTCTGTTATCTCTTTGTGCCTTCTTGAAAATTCTTTATCATTAAGGCTTCCAAAAATATCTGGATCTGTCATATCCATTTCATAATTTAAATTACGTAACTCTTCTCCCAATTCTTTCGGATATGTCAACCTGTCTTCATTTGTGCACAGGCTCCCGGCGACCATATGTCCATTGATCCTGTATGCGCTAAGAATGTTTGGTGCGTTTAAGATAAAAACTTTGCTTCCGTTGTCGCTTAAGATATCCCATATATCTTCCTCTTTATCAACCGTTTTGGAATATACCCTGAAGTCATAACTTCCGGAAGATTTCTGTATAAAGCTAAAGCAGCCTATCCTGCCCGGGTTCTTACCGGTTGCAAGACAATTCCATGCAGGAATTGTAATAGGTGGCCTTGAGCTTTCCAGATTCCCGCAGCAGCTTTCAGAAATCAACTTCTGAAACATTGGCAGTTTACCTTCGCGCGCCCAAGGTCTTATCAAATCCAGTGTTGCACCATCCAGGCCTATAACCAATACTTTCAATTTTAAGAACTCCTAATAAATAATTGATTTCATATCAATAGTCGGGTTCATATTTAATTACTACCTTAAATAGTTTCAATAGTGTTAAAAGTTTCGAATTGTGGTACCATGCTGTCATAAACTTTAGAATTACCAAACGAGAGTATGCTTGCTTTATTACCCATAAAACCTCC
The DNA here is from genome assembly GCA_027460535.1 of Candidatus Methanoperedens sp. NCBI lineage: Archaea > Methanobacteriati > Methanobacteriota > Methanomicrobia > Methanosarcinales > Candidatus Methanoperedentaceae > Candidatus Methanoperedens > Candidatus Methanoperedens sp. Next base: position 54,224 of record JAPZAR010000004.1, on the reverse strand, counting down.
ATGAAGCGGAAGAACAAATGTCATTCCTTCATTTTTGAAAAACTTACTTGCATCCTGTATGAATACTCCTTGTTCAGATTTAGTTAACTTTTGACTGAATGTAACTATAGGCGAGTCATCGTTTGCCCAATCAATAAATACATAGATTTTAATATTCCCTAATTTTTCGATGATTTTATTCTTTTTGTCATTCCAATATGCTTTATTTAAAGTTTTACTTGCTACTTCACTTGTTTTTGGACTAAGTGTTACAAAATCCAATTTCGTTTAGGATACGAGAAATCTATACTATCAGTCCACGTCCCGACATAAATATATTTTCCTTTTGATTTCCCATAATCATGTGTCTCATCGACTATCTTTGAAGAAGCTTCAAAGGATTCTTTTACTAATGGGTGATTTGGGTTCTTGGTGAATAATTCTAATGCACCTGATTATGAGAACAACATATCAATCCAAATCGCATCTGCTCCACAGTCTATTTGTTTTTTTGCCATATCTAAAAGGAATTGTTGATAGTTCGGATTTGTTATATCAGGATAATATGCATCGCCTGAATTCCATCCCAAAGTATTACCAAGTTTTTGAGCATCTTGTTTTGTTAAACTAATACCCCATTTTGTAGGATCTAATGCCATTTCATAAGTTTTATCTTTGCCCAGGATTTCACCAGTAAGGTCATCTTTTTCTACTCCTCTAATTCTTTGAGCGGGTATTGCACTAACAAAGACGGTATTCGGCATTTGCTGTTTAATTCCTGATATAGCAACTTTCATGTCCTCATAAGTATAATCAGAATTTAGAACTGCCTGTAATCCCGTCTGGCTTCCACCTAATTTTGAAACTTCGGCTTGCGCAGACGTTTTTGATTCAGGGCCAGGATCCCATCTCCAAAATCCTCTAAATATAAGGTCAGTTTTTGTTTGCTTAAGCAATTTAATTACATCCTCACTGCTTTCTTCCGTATAATGCTCCATCAGTCATCCGTTCATAGAGAACAGCTACTTTAACGTTAGAGAGACCTTTTCCAATGGTTTCATTCCCATAAGCTACAGTTGTATTTGCCGGAGCTACCATTGTACTTACCGGGGTTGGTGCGCTCGGTCGCTTGATTTCACGGTCTTAATACTTTTCCTATTCCTTTGCAATGTTGCATTATTAACAAAAAATAGAGTAACTTTCGCTATACCAATAGTCTGGCTCCGCTATTGGATGTTTTTTATCTGCTGATATGCCCAGAATTTTATTTTAGCTTCCTTATACGAATTTCGAATTCTATGACTTCTCACGTTTTCTCCAAATATTCGTTTGACTGTAGAAAAAATACCTTCAGTGCACGAATATCCCCTTAACCGGAGCGGCAGGAATCAATGCTGCGCTTCTCTGTAAAATTTACATTTCTTGATTTATTTAATACTTTATCTAATGCAATTAAAACCTCAGAAGTAGCAAAAAAATCGGCGCTGTATCTTCCAAGATTGCCGCCTTTCCAGAAACCTTCTTTTTCTTGTTTTTCCATAAGAAAGCTTACTGCATCTTTTATTAGCAGTATATTCTTTTCATCGTTTTTATCACTAAGATTTAACAATGTTTGTAAATATAACGCTGTTGAAATACATTTTGAGGATGGACCTCTGGCTGACCAGCTTCCATCTGAATTTTGTCGTTTTACTACATAGGGGATACACCTTTGCAGCATCAAATCGATTCTCTCTTTTTCTTCACCCATCAGCCGTTCTTCATTTTTTGCCAGGATTAACGCATCAGAGATATTTTTTATAGCATAGCTCTCAGTGTTGTAATATTCTGGGGCTCTTCCCCAGCTACCATTCCTCAGTTGAGCGGATTCAATGAATAAAAGTGCCTTTTTAAAAGTTTTTTCTGGACAAACCTTTAGATAAAGGAGTGTTTTTAGTGCAAATCCGGTTACGGATGGATATTTCGCATTGGTTGGTATATATGGGAGTTCCCATGAGCCATCTCCATTCTGAATTTTTATCAGGAAATCTGCGCCTCTTTTTATATTTTCTGATACTTTTTTTCTCTTAATATAAGCAGCAAGTAACGCCACACTGGCAGTCTCAATGCAATTAAAATACAGGCTTTCTGTCAGATTTTTGGGCACGTAATTGAAAGAAAAAGATCCATTATTAAGCTGTCCACCCATAACGAAATTTATTGCATTCTCAATGCAGTCATCATCTCCACCAATTTGTATGAGCGCTAAAGCAGCGTTTGCAGTATTCCATATCTCCCATTGCCTTGGCTCTATCTCCCCAATCGAGCCGTCTGCTCTCTGGTGGTCTTCTAACCATTTCCTTCCTCTTTCAATGGTGATTTCGATACCTTCATAATTCAACTCTTTTTTTGTCTCTCTTTTGGGAATAAACATCCTTCGGAGTATCTCAATACGATATACTGTACAAGAAGCGGCAATTTTGTAAAAATCTTTCAGTGTATAATTTTTATAAATCCATAAGAGATCAATCATATCCATTCCATTTTTGATTATTGAATTATGTCTGAGCTAAACAAATACCATTTCTTTAAACTTTTCACCTGTTAAGGGATAATTATTGAGCATATAATTCATCGAATATATCAAGTCTGAACTAAGCTTACTATAGATACACCTACATCTACATTAACTGTATTTCTCTTTGGGAATACCCAACCATGTCCCCCGGAACAATATCGTTCCCATAATGAAATTCACAATGATTCAAAGGATTATTGTCTCATTTTATCTCGCATGTCAGCGATACGAAGGTCTTATCTAACTCAGGTTTGAAACCAATGCCAAATCTTTTGTATGCTAATGTATTTAGTCCATCAGCAAAGGTCAGACTTACGGAGAAGTCTGCGTTAAAGATGGATAATCAAAAATGCACCGGATGTAATATGTGCATAGAATCGGAAACCTCGCCTTATCTGCAAATGATTTCTCAAATTGCATTGTTTGTAAAGGGAGACCGAGTTGTGCACTCGTATCATATACTGACAGAGCATCTTTTCTCAATTCCATCAATTCTATCGCTCAGTTCATGATGTCGAAGATTGGCCTCTCAATAAGATAGATATAATCTGTTGATGAGTCTACCTTTTTATAGGTTCCATTTTCTTCATCATTAGCGTAAAGGTCAGCAGTTATCGTGAGCTTTCCTGCGTACCCTTTAAAAGGGACTATTTTAATTTTAAGCGTAATTATTGAACCTTTATCAAGAGTTACCTTACGTTGCCATTCATTTAAAAATATTGTATATACATCAGAATACAAATTAACAGTGAAATTTGTGCGGAAGTCCCCGGTGTTCTTCACCTGAATCGACGCTGTATATGTTTTACCAATCTTCATTACAGATGGCACACTTAATTTTAATATATCTTGTGAAATATTCGCCCCTATACCATCGGTTGACGATCCCTGTGGTTGTATATTTTTCCTTTTTAAAACGAAACATCCAAAGGGATAGGTCTGGATGTTTGAAACCACACCATAATCTTTTAAAAGTTTAAAATTTCCTTTGACATAATATTCATACTGAGGCTCAGGTACTACTAAATAAACTGGCTTTAGACTAGAGATTTTCTCATAGTCTACTTCCATAGCTTCACTTGAATATTTATCGGCAGCTTTAAAGGCTTCAATCGTAGTTGCATTAATACTGCTAAGGTATAAGGCCCGATCTACAGGTTCTTTTAAATACGTTAGCGTCGCGATTTGAACGCTTCCTTCATAACCACTCTTAAATATATCTCGTTTTATGTAATCTGCAAAATCGTTTGCCCATGGCTGGTAGTCCCCTTTATCCCAGTTATATGAGGTGACACTGGTAATAACGGAAGAAAATAACATTATTGAAGTAAGTAAAATTATAACAATTTTCAAAATATTCATATCTTTAAAAGAGTTTAAAAAGACATGAGAAAGCATAACAAAATAAAAAGGAAACATATATAATAGATAATGTTTATTTGCCGAAGATGAAAGCACAATTACGGCTAGATAGAAAAAATTAATTATAAGAAAACTACCTTTTTTTTCTAAATTTAAGAAATTACGAAAGAAAGAAAGAAAAATTATTATGAAAAGTACAAATGAGACTTTAGTTATCCATGGTGAAATTAAGAAATCAGAACCATACATCAGTATGCCAGATATATTATCCATCGCTTTTTCAAATAATTCATATATAGAATTACTTGAAACCCGTTGGCTTATAGGTGATTTCTTTGAAAATTTTTCATAAATACTGTAGGTCATCCCACTAAAGTCCACACCAGTGTAAAATAAACTTATAAGTAACGGTAAAAAGAGCAGTAACGCAAAGATAAATATTAGGACTAACCTTTTGTCCGATAATGCTCTTAATTTAAACTTACCCGTCCACAAAACATATGTAAGAGCTGCAGGAACCAAAAAAAGAGACATCCATTTAGCATCGATAGCTAAACCTAGCATTGCTCCTGCAACAATGGCATAAGTTGTGCTTTTTCTACCACTAGAATTTTGGCTCATCCAAAAAAAATATAAGAATGCAGTAATAAAAAAAAGAGAGAGTGCTTCTTGCATTAATATGCGACTATAGAGAATATGATACGCTGAAAAGCATAGAAATAAGGCTGATAACAATCCAGTCTTTCTATCATACATTGCATTTCCAAAAAGGTATAATGCGGGTACGGTTAAACTTCCAAAAACCGTAGAAATCCCCCTGACAACATTCAAATCTCCTCCAAAAAACAAAGTAACTAACGCCCCGATATAAGAAAGGAATGGTGGAGCAGAACTAAATACATCCGCTCGAGGGACAAAATTACTTGCTAATATCCTATTTACATTAGTCCAATATATCCACTCATCTCCATACATGGGAACTTTTGTCCCACCTGAGGCTCGAATTAAAAATGAGATTAAAAGTAAACAAATAATTATTAAATAATCAATTTTTTCTATCTTCATATGTATCTACAAATATTTCCGTATGCGGCATAACTTTTTCTATGACATCTATTGAAACTAATATAAAGTTTTTCTTCAATGTCTTAATAACACTTTTGTTCGTGAAAGTCTCTTCTTCGAACTTCCTGCACAAGGTTGATACTGATCTCGGCTGTAGCGGCACCAAACTCTCCTCCAGCCAGGATATATCTTGAACTATCATCCTCGACTACGCATACCTCTTTTTTGACAACTTGTCCAGTGTGCCAATCCAGGCGAACTGCGGTTAAACTGTGTTTCCTTTCATAGCGGGTCCATGCTTTCCGCCTTTTCTTCTTATTCATATTCTCTTTGGCCAATCCGTTTTTCAGAAGGACCTGATGGATCATGTTATGAGGAATATTCTTTCCATGCTTGATCTTTAGAATTCTCTCAATTCTTCTTGCAACCATTTTCTGCTCTTTTTGAACTTCAATTATTAGTTTCTCAGATTCCTCATCTATCACTTTCTTTTTCCTGCCAAATTTCTTTATAGGTATCGGCTCATGTTGTCGTTTTAACCAGTGGGTCCATACCCTCTTGACAGTGGACCTGCTTATTTTCATGTCCGCTGCTATGTTTTTGTTACTGTCATTTTTGTTTTGGCAGGAATAATGTAACTTATCTTCTTCTTGGTTAATTTTACCACCTTATTTCGTTTTCCTATGCCGGGAAGATGGGTATATAAAGCCAAAGGTTTCGGGACTACACAAAAAGAATTTGGTTAGATAAATTTATCCGATTTCATTTATCGATTTATTCAGAGATAGTTGCTTGATTATTTCATATGTATCAAATTCTGGAGCAAGACTATCATACGTCTTCCATTTACCAAATGATAGTATTGTTGCGCCTTCACCCATCCAGCCTCCGTGAATAGGATATACAAAATTTACCCCCATTTTCTCAAACTCCTCATCAAGATTTTTTAACAAATTTTTCCTCTCTTCATTTGTTAGTTTCTGGCTAAAAACAAACAATGGCAAATTATCACCACCCCAATCCATAACTACAAAAATTGGTACATTATTATATATATTTTTAGCATAGGTAATTTCATTAGCCCATTCTATTTTATTAAGTTCTTGATTCAATATCTCATTGCTTGGAACGGTCATTGTGACAAAATCAACACTTGGTGGCAGATAAGGGAGACCTTCAACAAGTCCAAGAGGAAGTGCCCAAGCTCCAACGTACACTTTTTTTTCAGGCCTGTAATTGTGAATTCCATCAATAATTTTTTCCGAGGCTGAATATAAATCGTTAATCATTGGATTATTTTTTTCCTTTGTAACTTTATAAAAAAGTGAAGTTTGTGGTAGTCCATCTATCCATATTGCGTCTGCGCCGGAATCAACTTGCTTTTCCGCCCAGCTTAAAAGTATCTCTTGAAATTCAGCATTTGTTATATCCGGGAAATAGGCATCCTCTTTTCTCCAATCGTATTGTTCGTTAGGTTTTATCCATTGCTGACTTCTGGCAAACATTTCCTGGAATTGTTCCTTTGTTAAAGGCTTTCCGTTGAAACTAATGTTCCATTTTTGCGGGTCAAGTGCCATCGCCCATGTTTCATTAGTAGTATAAATTTTGCCAGATTTATCGTTCCGTTCGATTCTGTTGATACGCTGGGCAGCAATAGCGCCAACGAATATGATGTTCGGATTCTTTTCTTTTATAACATTTATCGATTTACTAAGTTGTTCATAATTATAACCACTTTTTTCAATGAGAGGGGGAATCTGTTCTGGAGCAATATTTCCGCGCTCGGCAAAATATGTGATAAGTTCAGGAGATATATTTTGGGGGGATTCAGGCACAGGGTTCCATCTAAAGAATCCCCGGTGTACCATGTCCGTATGAGTATCATTGAGCAACTTACTGACTTCTTCAATACTTCTATTAGGACCAATTGGGTTTCCGTCTATTATGCTTTCATAAATAGAAGCTACTTTAACCTGCAAGATTTTGTCTTTTTTGACGGGTGCACTAGGAACTGCAGGAACTGGTCCAGGAACTTTTGATACAGAGTTATTGGTTATAGAAGTCTTTTTCATGCATCCACTAACAACAACTATTCCGATTATCAATATTCCAATTATAATTAAGAGCTTTATTTTCATGATATATTTCATTCTAGTTATTCTCTAACTTGACTTTGTTGGGTTAATTCTTGCATACTATTTATATATACCGATTCTTATTATAATTATAATTAAAGGGGATATATATTAGAGAATTTGTTAAACTAATTAGAGACGATATTAGAAAATCTAGAAACAAACTTAAATGGATTTTAAGAAACCTACCAAAATATTTAATACAATAACTATATTTAGTTAGTATGGCTTCGTTTATCGATTTTGCATTTCGAGAAGAGTACGAACGAGTAAAACGTTTGGGAGATAGATTGTCAGATATAGAAAAATTGATCGATTGGGAAGCATTCTGACCTATTGTTTCGGATATTTACGATAATAAAACCGAGAAAGGTGGACGTCCCAACATCGATGAAATCGTGATTATAAAAGTCTTGATCTTACAGGAATGGCATGGTCTTTCTGACCCTGAACTTGAGAGACAAATTACTGATAGGATATCTTTTCGTAAGTTTTTGGGCTTCCCAGATACAATTCCTGATTTCTCAACAGTATGGACTTTTAGGGAAAGATTGAGCAAGACAGGCAGAGATAAAAAGATCTGGCACGAATTGCAGAGGCAACTTGACTCAAAAGGACTGAAGGTAAAGAAGGGGGTAATACAAGATGCAACTTTCATTACATCCGACCCTGGACATACTAAGGCAGATAAACCAAGGGGAGATGAAGCCAAAACACGAAGAAGTAGAGATGGAACATGGACAAAAAAGAACAGTAAGTCGTATTTCGGTTTTAAACTTCACTCAAAGTCCGATATCGATTATGGTCTCATAAGAGATATTGAAACTACGACTGCATCGGTTCATGACAATCAAATTGATCTAACAAAACCTGGAGATGTTGCATACAAAGATAAGGGATACTTTGCGGCATTTTCAAAGTGATATAATGCCACAATGAGACGGTCCGTTAGAGGTCATCCTATCGGTATCAGAGATATTTCTGCGGAATAGACGAATCAGCAAGAAAAGGGCACCTGGAGAAAGACCTTACTCAGTGATCAAAAATGTATTCAAATCAGGGCATACTATGGTTACGACCGTTGCAAGGGTAGTTGTTAAAATGGTTTTTGCATCATTTGGATTCAACCTATTTCAGCTCTTGACCTTCAAAAAACAAGTGATTGAATAGCGATAGCTATCTAACAAATTCAAAAAATATATGAAGATACAGAAAAAAAACAGAAATAAGTAGGCAGATAAGCATGAAAATTCATAACATGCTCAAAATTCAGGGAAAATTGCAAGTTAATCGAAATCCTCTTAAGGAATTCCACAGTAATTCTAGATAACATGGATTTGGGTAGGTTTTGCAAAAGAGTCACGATTAACTCCTTTGTATAGTAGTTGGCCCCAGAATTTAGGAGTCAGCAGACAAATTGATCGAAGGAATTGATTCGTATCTGGATAAAAAGAAGGAGTTACCTTTGTTTGTAAGTGATGGGAATAATCAATATACAGTGGCTCTTTTTAACTTTACAGTGAAATGATTACACCTGATAGAACTCGAAAGAAGGGAAGACCTCAGAATCCTATAAGATACCGAGAATATATCTGAGATATGCTCAGAACACCAATGATGGCAGGCAAAAACTGATCATATTTGGTCTTCGGAGGAGATGCTCACTTTTCCCTATTTTAAAACATCAGTAAATTAAAGGGTCATACCAGATTTGCATCTTCCCAAAATAAGTACTCATCCTCATACATTGTTACAATAGATACACAAGCAGATAGTATTAAAAATGCAGAAAAAAATAAACAAATCACAACTATTATATCTTTTTTCATTTCATCCATCATGTATCCGTAAAAAGTTCAAAGTGAATTAAAGCTTTTTTCTTAAGAGAGTTTAAATTATATTTTAATATATAATATTGGGAAACAAGCGCCACCAAGAGAAGAACTACGTTTAAGGAATTTTTTAGGCTGAGAATGAACGCAAAAAACAAAGGGAGTATGTTGTTGATTAAGAAATACATACAAGAGAAATATAATGGAATAATCTTTTTTTCTCTTTTTAACTTACCTTTTAATATCAATAGGGTCAACACTGGATAGCCTATGAAGCCGGCCGCGACAAAAAAAACTGCATATGGGATATTTATCGATATGAAAAGAGACATAAATACTACAATCGATCCAGAGATGGGGCATATAAAATTGTTATATATTTTCAATGCTTTTTCTCTCCCTACATCAACGACATAAGTACGAACTCCAGTATTTAAATCAGCTTCATAATCTAATATTTGGTGTGTTATTATCTCTACAACCTCGATTAAAAACGAAGCCTGCACGAATATGAGCGTATCTAACTTAAAATGATTGAAATATGAGAATATAGCAAGAACAGGCAATCCCTTTTCTATGAGACCGTTAACGATAATCCCGGAAAAACCTCTTGCTTTAAATCTTATTGGCAAGGCAGAGTAAAGAGTGGCAAGTAAATACGAAACTATGTAGATTACTGTGTATAGAATATTATTTAGATACAATAAATGCAATGCACTTATAAGCACGACGCTGAGGATTATTCCAATAAACGCAACTTTTGGTAATCCTTGAATAATCCTTTTTTTGCCTGCTGCAATGTCATATGATATATCACAGAAATCGTTTATTAAAAAACCGTACATGAAATAAAACCCAAGTGAAGAAATCAAAAATAAAGAATCTAATGGTCTTAATAGGTTATCTACAATTAAAACATAAAAAAGTGCAAGGAGGCAGATATGCATATCATAGCTAGTCCAGACCTTCCAGCCTCTATAGCCCATGAATTTCTTAAGCTTAATGTCTGACACCTCTATATTGCTTTAAGATTAACTTCTTAAAAATTTTGATGTAGCAGTAACAATTGCTTTATAAACGGATTGATTAAACAACATAGAGTTTTGTATGGCACATGTTATACTGCATCCCCCACATTTGCTGCGAGTATCTGATATTTTTGATATTCCCTGCTTGTGCATATCCATAATGTCATCTTTTAAAACATTACCCACATATGAATGCAGTGAAGTACACCCGCTTAAATCCCCGCTTGGACCCAGTACGAAGTAAAGTGCAGATGGATGACACTCAACATTACATTCAATCGCTGTCATCCCCTGCAGAAAGTATGGGAGTAGTTCGATATATTCCATAGGATTCTCAATGAAAGAATAATTCTCTTTTTTTAATTTAATAATCTTCTCTCCAATTTCTTTTGCTTTTTCTTCATTCAAAGAAAGCTCCTTGATGTTATCTATAGGCAGGAAAGTGACGAAATCACCATGTTCTTTAGCAAATTCAAACACACTGTCTATATTATTATAATTCATTTTATTAATCGTAAACACGATCCCTATCATAGAACTCGTATACTTTTTAAGAAGTTTTATTGCATTTTTTGTTTTTTCAAATGTGTTTATGCCCCTTATAATCTCGTGTGTTTCTCCAATCCCGTCTACCGAGATGCCTATTCTCTCAAAACAACTTAATGATTTTGCCCTATCTATAGTCATCAATGTACCATTGGTATCCATGGAAACGTACATGCCTTTCATTTTTGCATGTAAAGCAATCTGCTCAAGATCTTTTCTGAGCAACGGCTCACCACCAGTGATATGCAGTACAGAGATACCAATCTTATCTAGCTGATCAATCGCATATTTAGCCTGTTCGGTAGTGAGATCCTTACTAAGATTATCCCAATACTCTTTCTTCTCTTTATCATATTGATGAGGGGATTCCACAAAACAATGTTTACACCTAAGATTACACTGTAAAGTTGAAACATATAAGCAAAAAAACGGTTTGGGATATCCCATCTTATAACTAAGATAATTAATGCCAACTTTTTTAAAAATCCTCATTTTTGAAGTTACACTATTCATAACGCTATCTGTCAACTTATCTACATATATATAAGTATTGATAACTTTAAATTTGGCTTATGAAAATCGCATTCCTTTCCACTTGGTTCCCTCCTTTCATTGTCGGAAGCGGTAATAGGTTCTATGAGGTAGGTAGAAGACTCTCTAGAAACCATGAGCTACATGTATATACGACTGGAATAGATGGTTGCGTAGATGAAGAGTATATGGAAGGGATGCATATACACAGATATGGCATACACAATATATCAAATAGTGTTGAAAAAGAATCTTACGTTCTTAATATAAAATTTAGTCTGCACCTGTTGAAGAAGAATCTTGAATTAATTCAAAAGAATAATAAGTTTGATATAATAGATTGTAATATAGTTTCAAAGACGCTTCCCTATGCTTCTTATTTTATTTCAAAATCTATTCATGTGCCCATGGTCGAAACTTGGCACGAAGTATGGTACAAGGAAAATTTTGGACAGTATAGCTCGATGATGGCTATACCAGGATTTTATTTGGAGTTATATATGCCGAAGGTATCAGACTTCAATATCGCAGTCTCCGAGACCACAAAGCGGCGAATGGTCGACCTGCTTAAAGTAAATCCAAATAAAATATCTGTAATCTCAAACGGTGTTGACCTGAAAAAATTCAATGGAGTTTCAGCCGAGAAAAGATATGGAAGAATATTATATGTTGGTAGGCTGGAGAGCCATAAATGTGTTGATAAATTACTTTTCGCTTATCACCAACTTAAAAAAGGATACAAGGATATTGATCTGATAATCGTTGGTAAAGGCCCACAAAAAGAATATCTCATAAATTTATCCAAAAAACTGGATCTCAAAGATATAACATTCCTCGATCCCATTCCCTACGATCGATTAATAGCCGTTATGAAATCCTCCTGGATACTGGTTCTTCCGTCTATCAGGGAAGGGCAGGGCATCGTGTTACTCGAAGCGATGGCAGCAGGTACCCCCCCAATAGCAGTTAAAGCAGAAGGTAGCGCTGTGGGAGACGTAATAAAAAATAATTACAATGGTCTGTTAGTTCCGCAGTCAGAGATTGAAGTCGCAATACAAAAACTTTTGACGGATGAAGATCTGTATGAAAACCTTAAAAAAAATGGGCTTGAATTTGTCAAAGATTACGACTGGGATAAAATAGCGGAAAGAACCGCTGAGATATATGAGATGGTGAAAAAAGTGCATGATAACCCCAGATAGCATCAGATCCCTCCAGCAATACTATCCCCTCTTCAACGAAGGCTACGGCACAGAATACGAACGTTTCGCCTTGAATAAATTCGCCGCAAAGATGGTAAAAAAATACAACATATCAACCGTTCTTGAAATGCCGGCTAACGGCGTGATGGGGATACCTGGTGTGAAAAGCCTTGTGTTCGCAAAAGTAGGATGTGATGTTACTATTTCCCATCCATCACAAGAATTTTTGGATACGGCCAGAAAGGTATGGGGTGCTCTTGGTCTTGATGCGAATTTTGTCAAAACATGCTGGACCGGCTCTAAATTCAAAGATAATTCATTCGATCTGGTCTGGAACTTCTGTGTGTATGAGCATTTCGACAACCCGGGTGATGTCGTGGAGGAGATGCTGCGAGTGTCCCAAAAGTACATTTTTCTTGAGATCCAGAACCCTTTAAATATAGGCTTTCCTGTTCATCGACTCTATCACTTTTTAACAGGGGCTCCCTGGGATCACGGAACCTTAAATCAGATGAAACTTTCAAATATAAGGGGAATCATTAATAAAAATAATGCCCTGATGGTTGAAACAGGAGCAACAGATATGCCTCCGTGGCCTGATATTAACATCAGGCTAAAAGAAATGGCGTCTAGACAGAACAATGACAAGAGGATATATAAGGATCTTGCGAACAGGTTAAGACCCGCAGCAGGGTTAAAGGATGTGAGTGATGTTATCAATGAAATCAATTCATTTCAAAAATCATCCAAGAAGAATGAGATAGTATTCCGTCTCTTCAAAGTCTGGCATCTTATGATCGAAAGCACAACACCGGCAACGCTTAAGAAATTCTATGCCCACCATCCCTATGTAATAGCAGAGAAAAATGACAGTAAAAGTGGTTAAGGCTAAAAACTATGATGTGAAATCCCTTGAGCATCTGATCAGAGATGCGATTAAAGATCTGGGCTTGAACTTAAACAGCAAAAACACTGCCCTCCTGAAACCCAACATCGTCATCCCCGCAAAACCAGGCTCGGCAATAATAACCCACCCCGCAGTCGTGGAAGCTCTCATCAACGTGCTGAAAGAAATCGGTTTTAAAGATATTATCATAGGAGAAGGCCCAGGCGTGGGCGCCGACGAACTCAAAGCCTTCGAGCTGTCAGGCTACCGCAAACTCGCTGAAAAAAAGAACGTGAAGCTCATAAATCTCAATAAAGCCGAGCGCATCGAGATTAAATGGAAATACGGTACCGTCAAGCTCCCGAAGCTCGTGCTTGAGTCAGATCTGTACATCAACATGCCCAAGATGAAAACCCACGGCCAGACAGCCGTAACGCTTTCGATGAAGAACCAGAAAGGGCTTTTATCCCGCACCGATAAGCAGAAGTTCCACAAGCTCGGTCTGCACGAGCCTCTTGTGGAATTGGCTAAAGTGGTACAACCGCATCTTATTATAGTCGATGCCATCGAAGGCATGGAAGGCGAAGGTCCTCTCAATGGTAGAAAGAAAAAGGCAGGCGTCCTCGTGATAGGGACAAACCAGGCGGAGACCGATATGGTATGCTGTGGAATCATGGGCATAGACTATAAAAACGTGAAGCATATAGCGCAAGGGATAAGACAGAACATAGGTCAGGAAGCCCCTGATTTAATAGGTATTGATATACAGGAAGTAAGAACAAACTTCAAACAGGCGAATGAAAAATATGGAAAATTCCTGAATGTTTACTCATGGAGAAATCCCTATGCATGCTCTATGTGCATTGACTCGTTTTCTCTTGCCGTGAAATCCTCAATTTGGAGCCCGAAATGTTGGTTTTCTTTCCTTCCGAAATTCACATACTATGCATTGCTTAGGCATTTATATATTATTCAGGGCAAACACGCTGAAATACCTGATGTAAAGGGAAAAGTGATATGTCTGGGGGATTGCACTAAAGAGATAGCGGATAAGAACCATCTTGTGCATATAGAAGGCTGCCCTCCGGATTCCAGAAACATCTTTGAGGCGCTTTAATAGAGAAAAATTAGAGTTATGCCCGAACCATTGATTCATTTTATAATCCCATTCTTCCTGCTCGTGATGTATGGTCTTGGCACGAAGAAAGCGGCTCTCCCTGCTTGCCGTGCTGCCCGATCTCGATGTCCTCTTCCACGTTCATCGCTCCACTCCATGTTTTTTATACTCATATTCTTTGTTCCGGCAATCATTGTTGCAAAAAAATTCTATAAAGAACGATTTGGTGATTCAGTAGTCGCGACACTGGTGATATTGATCATCCGCTTTTACCTATTTCACGCCTGTTTTCTGGCCCCTATTCAACAAATCGATCCACGTCGTCACAGAATTGACAACCAACATGAACAATGTTGCGGATCTGAATTTGAAGCTCAATATCTATTTTGAGCCAGTTGTATTCCGCCTGACCACAGACATGGACGCGCCCATATTCTCAAGCATTGGAGTTGCAGTCACACTTGTTCTCTTAACAGGCATGGTTCTAAAACAGTATTCTGTTAAACCGCCCTCATCCCGACCCTAGCCATAGTCTTTATATCGCACAGCATATTCGTATAATGCGCGTTAGCCAGAGGGCAATAGCATTCATTCTTTTTTATGCTCTCCCTCAGTCCGTAAGCTTTATCGCTGAACCATACTTTTTTGAAATCGTAATCCGCGTCCCTCAAATTACCAACACTTTCTGCTCTTATGCAGCATGGCCAGACATCGCCGTCAGGTGCAATGTGAGCGGAGGCAAATCCTGCATAGCAGGGAAGAATTTGCTTTTTTTCCTTCAGGACTTTTTTAACATGGTTGTAGTATTCCAGCCGGAAAGCCTGCGTCATCTTTGATACGCCTGAATATTTCTCATGTTCAATTCTATTGATAAGAAAGTCTATGGCCTTTGAATATTCTTCCAGCGAAGGCGTTATTCCAGACCCTATTGTATCCAGTTCCACCCTCTCCTCTGCGATCTCCGTTATATATGAATCCGGGTTTTTTTCTATTAGATGATCGTATATCTGCGGTATCTCATGCACATTAAATTTTGATATTACGGTATGGATTCCCAGATTGAAATTGGGGAAGTCAAGACCGCGCAGCGCTTCGTAGGTTTTCATGGCTTTTTCAAAATTATTCTTAACGTTCCGGATAGTATCGTGTCTCTCTCCGATCCCATCAATCGAAAGATTGACAATGATCTGCGTTTCCGGGCAGTTCCCGATTATCTCTTCGACCCGAAGCGGGATCTTATTGTGCAGAATACCGTTTGTGGGTATATTGATAATCCCGGGTTTAAAATGATGATAGGCGCTGCAGGAAATATCCACGATATCATCTCTCAAAAATGGCTCTCCACCACTGATGGTGAGCCAGTACGGCGAATCGCCTATTGATCTGAATGTCCTGTCGAACTCATCTGATGTGAACTCGCTAGTGTTTTTCTTCCAGACATTGCAGGTCTTACATCTTGAATTGCAGCGATATGTTGCGCTCACAGTCAGATTGAGAGGAAGTATTTTTGGATAGTTATATTTTCGGAAAAACTTATACTGCAGGATTTTTGGGACGATCTCATATATTTTTTTCATTTTTCAAAACCATATAATAATAATTGCAGAACAAATCAGATGAATCATGGATTAATAAATCCAATGCTTTCAATGATTAAAAAAGGTAACATCATTTTTGTCAGTTCGTTAAGATTATCTTTGGATTTTTTCTTCTCCGGCTGAACGAGAAGCCATATGAACCTGAGTTTTTGGCATTTCTATCTGGCTCGGGCTTAAGATAGGTGAATCCATCAGTAAAGATGCTTCTGATGATATTTTTAATTCTGGAGCCGCCACTTGTCGGTTTATCGTAGACCATAGTTTTATTCGTTGCGCAGCAGGGACAGAATATTCATTCCGTTCATAACCTTGGGTGATTTCCGGGATATAACTTTTTGTGGTCGCTGCGATGTTCCATATAAAGGGATTTTCTTTCTTTATATAAAAATCATACGAACCAAGCGCCCGTCCATAGAACTCCAAAAACATAGCTCCGACTGTCCACAAAATCTCTATGGGACTAAACTCAATATCTTCAAAAATTAATTTCAGTATATTTAATTTTTTCATGCTGGATGGTGCATATCCTTTTGTCCTCTTAAGGTGGATATGTCCGGCAAATATTCTTCTCCTTTGCTTTAGAAAATCTGAAATGTTTTTAGGTCCTTTGTTGTATACAATGGCGCTTGGAACGTACATCAATTCGTATCCTTGTTCTCTGATCAATGCCTCTATGAAAGCTTCATCTACAGCAGTATCTATCGGAATTTTTTTAATTAAAAATCTTCTAAAAGCTACTAATTCACCAAGTTTAGGATGTTTTAAAGCAAGTTTATGATGAAACTTCCATATTAAGTGAACCGTAAAACCCATAAATGTATATTGATCATTTACCGGGATTGGGCGTCCTCCAGTCATACCTATTTTTGGATTCATGAAAGGTTCGGTTAGATTTTCGATTGTGTCCAGGGCTGGAGTAGTGTCACCACTTTCCAATACGAATATATCGCCACTGGCATATTTTAAAAAAAGATTTATTGCAGATGCTTTTCCTTCCCTTTTCTCCTGTTTGATTAATACTATCTGTGGGTAAAATTTCAAAAAATCATTTTCGATAATATCATTTGTTTTATCGCTGCATGCAGATGACACAACTATAATTTCTTTGATATGTTTTGTAGTTTTTTGTTTCAATAATGAATTTAGCAGGCTTCTAATGTTTTTTTCCTCGTTGTAGACGCACACACCTACACTTATGTTAGATATCAAAAGCCACCACCACTAGTGATTTCTCCAGTTTCCTGTACAACCTCCTACTATATATATATTACTTTTTGAATTGTAATAATTATACTTATATACATAATGCTATCATTATGCGCGATTATATCATATCTGTCCTGAGTTCCAGGGTTACAATGACTACAAAAGCTAATTGATTTAAAAACGCATACAGCGCTGATAGCGAAAAATTTTCCAAATAATTGTTGTAGCCTAGGCTACAAAAGTAAAGGCAAAATCGGGCATCTCTGACAGATTTTGAGTGGACCGGCCTCATAGGGTTGAAGCAGACCAAAAGTGTTAATAGTACGCTTATCTGCGGTTTCTTTTTTATGTGAACTATTTCCGCTTATATATGAACTTGAATATATATCGCAAAAAAAAAGCTTGGTCGGTCTTTAACAAAAGAAGTTTACAGAAGACCCGATCTCTGGAGAAGCATCAAGTCTTCTGTATTCAATTTTTCGCCGAGCTTGAATTGATTATAAACCTCTTCGGCTTCCTTCTTGGTCTGCTCTCTGATGGATTCTTCCTTTGTTTCCTTTGACTTTCGCTTCAATCCGATAATTACTTTATTGAGTTCACGGATCTCTTTTTGAGATTGGATGAATAATCTATGCTGTTCATCGGCCGCTTCCTGCGCTTTCACAAATTCTTTATGCGCTGCATCCGATTCTGCCCTTATGGCATCCGCTTCTTTGAATATCACGATCATCTTATCATGATTTTGCTGCGCAGCTTCTGCATATTCCTTAACCTTACTGTGATACAATGCGGCTTCGTCGCGCAGGGTCGTGGCGTTCTCAAGCAATGATCTTAATTCAGTACTGCCCTCAAGCTGCTGTTTCTTGCGCTTGAGTTCTTCAGTCATCTTCGCTATGCTGTCAACAAGCTCCCGTTCCTTTGGAGGGGTCAATACCTCTGTCTGCTGCCTGAACTCCAGCCTGTCAATTTCCTTTTTTAAATCCTTCAGGGACGGGCCTTCACCAAGATTTAAATCCTTGCGGATCTTATCGATTTCCGCATATATCTTATTGGCCTGCTCGTTCAATTCGTCGCGCTTGAGTTTGGCTTCTCCCACTTTCTGGTTATTCTCATCACGCAACTTTTTGAGTTGCTGCGCCTCATCGATCAGCTCTTTGGTGCGCTTATTTAATTCGTTCCTGTTTGTGGCCCACTTGCTTGCTTCCAGATTGAGCTCATTTCTTTTATTCTTATACTCTTCAGACTTATCTTTTAAGTCGGCTTTCCTGTTCTGTAATTCATTCAGCACTCTATATGTCCTCCTTTTCCAACATAAGTTGGGGTTATGCATTTCATAATGCACGGTACATATCCCGGATTAACCGGAACTGTCACTCCATTCTAATTATGCATTGATTAAGAAATTTCATCATCGGAAGAGTTTAGTTTCTCAAAACAACTTTGAAATCGATATTTAGTGGTACTCCAATCACTGCATAAAGAGTGAATGATTTCTCCCTCATTCTATCACATTGCTTTTAACCTTTTCGGATGCAATGGATAATCTGTAAAAAAGTTTGAGCACTTAAGAGGTCATTTTATGCCAAGAACATCCTTCATTTCATACACGCCAGATGATGCCTCTGCAACCCAGTGTGCCGCCTTGACTGCGCCTTTTGCGAATGCCTGTCTGCTGTGGGCCTGGTGTTTGATTTCAATGCGTTCCCCGTCACCCGCGAATAGCACAGTATGATCGCCGACAATGTCGCCCCCACGCACTGCATGGATGCCAATCTCTTTCTGGCGGGGCGAAATGCCATGTCTTCCATAAATGAGATCTTTTCCTCCAAGCGTTTTTGAAATGACCTCTGCAGCCTTCATTGCAGTACCGCTTGGCGCGTCTTTTTTCTGGTTATGGTGCGCTTCTATTATTTCAATATCATAGTCCGAAAGCCGCTGTGCGGCCTCGGCAAGCAATCCCCAGAAGACATTCACCCCGATCGAGAAATTGGGTGATATCACGGCAGAAACGTTATTTTCTTTAATGGTATTCTCCATGAGCGTTCGCTGCTGGGGGGTGAATCCCGTTGTTCCTACTACCACATTGACTTCTTTTGCAGCGCACGCCAACACGGTCTTTACAGCCGCATCGGCTATCGTAAAATCAATGAGCACATCAGGTTTTGATCTGTCCAGCGCATTATCGATATTCCTTGCATCCTCAACTTGGATATTTAATTTACCAGCCCTCAAAACATCCCCTATATCCTTGCCAATATTTGTCACATCGATAGCTGATACGAGCTTCAAATCTTTCGATTTCAGCACATTTTCAATAATAAGGCCACCCATCCTTCCGCAGGCGCCGGAAACTGCTATTTTTATCATATTAACTCATGCTATCAGATGAAGGTCATTTAATGCGGCTTTAAGCTTTCTTTCGTTGTCTTCGCTGATGGGCGCAAGGGGAAGCCTGAGATCTCCTGCACGAAGCCCGATGAGCTCGACCGCCTTTTTTATTGGGATGGGATTTGTCTCTAAGAAGACCGCGCGTATCAGCGGGGCAAGCTCAAGATGCAGTCTTCTTGCCTCTTTCATGTCCCCTTTCCGGAATGCTCTGAGCATGGAAACCATGAGTTTCGGAGCTACGTTGGCCACAACGGATATCACACCCGAACCACCAATCGCCATTATGGGCAGCGTCAGGCCGTCATCCCCTGAAAGTATTACAAAATCCTCATCCTTTGTAAGCTCAAGGATCCTGGTAACCTGATCAAGACTGCCGCTTGCCTCTTTTATTCCTGCGATATTGGGTTCTTTTGCAAGCTGGGCAACCAGCTCGGGCTTGAGGTTGATACCAGTGCGGGAGGGAACATTGTATAGAATAATCGGTATGTCAACTGCATCCGCGACTTTCTTGAAATGGGCAAGCATCCCGCGGTCGTTCGGCTTGTTGTAATACGGCGTTATCAAAAGAGCAGCGTCAGCACCCTCGTCCCGGGCTGCGCATGTCAATTCTATAGCTTCAATGGTGTTATTGGAACCCGTGCCTGCTACCACTGGAACCGAGGAACAGTCAACTGCGATCTCAATGACCTTTTTGTGTTCCTCCATGGTGAGGGTGGCAGACTCGCCTGTAGTCCCGCATGGGACTATACCTGAAACCCCGCCTTCTATCAAAAATTCGATATTCTGCTGGAGACCATCCGTGTCTATTTTATTATCCTTCGTGAAAGGAGTAATGAGGGCTGGTAGAACACCTTCTATCATAAGCCTCTACTTCTTTCTGATAGCTTTCACTCTTAACTGACGTACTATGTATCCGGCTACCCGGTTCCTGATTCCTTTGCTCTCTATGTTGGTGTATCTGGTGACATTCTCCTTGTTCGTCCCGAAATCCGTGGTGAAAATGTCGCTGTGCTCTTCGAGTAACTGGTGTGCCAATGATTTGATATAATTAGGTCTTATATTTCCCATGGTATTTCTCCATTTTCCTTCGCATACAACTCCATTATTGATATAGGTTTTGGGAATGTTTTCTAAAAAACTTCTTTCTCCAAGCACTCTCTAAAATTGCGGACAGAAAAGCAATATTTTTAAACGCTGGGCGAGTCGTGTGCGTTATGATCAGGGTTTCGGATGTAATGGTCTATCATAAATGCCCCAGGAGGTGCTATTTCATGATCAAAGGACATGAACTGATAAGAGATACCTCTGCTGAATACCTGGAGCGCATGATATTGAAGGAACTGGCCCTTACCTATGAGCAGGCATTTAATAACCCGGATATGCTTTCTTTTCTCAATGGTGAGCTAGACCGGATATCTCGCGAAATTTGTATCGTCTATCCTGCCGAATTAGCTGGAGTCGAAGATGATACACTTTCTCTTTCTTTCTCAAATGTCCGGTCATACCTCGCCAATATATGTTCAAACCTCTCTCTGGAAGCTGATTTTTATAACCGTGCATCAGTCCAGGTCGAACCCTTGTTGCGTTCCGAAAAGTTCGGCATGACCGGCAGCCCGGATAAGCTAGTGAAAATAAATGATGAGTTCATCCCGTCGATAACAAAAACAGGAAATATTCCTGAGAACGGAATATGGCAGAGCGACAGGCTCCAGCTGGCCGCATATGCCATGCTTGCAGGCGAAAAATATGGCATTCCCGTTGAGCGGGGATTTGTTGAATATGCAAAGTGGGGGAAGGTGAGGGAGGCGGTGATCAAAAGGCATGAGCGCAGAAATATCCTCCAGATAAGAGATAAGATAAGAAAGATCGAGGAGGGTTTCATGCCAGAAAGACCCGCAAATGCGCCGTGTGAACATTGCAGCTTCACGGGAATATGTGATGTAAAATCTACACTGGCATCCAGGTTTTTCTAAAATATCATTAGAACTTCGCGCCGGTCAGCGTCTTTGTCTCGGTGACGCCTTTTATGGCCCTAATCTTATTGACCACGATATCGCTCAACGCTTCGTAATCGGACGCCTGGATCTTAGCAATAAGGTCGTAATCCCCGAAAAGCGGATGAAGTTCCTGTATCTCATCCCACTTTATCATCGTATCAAAGACTTTCTTTTCTGAACCTGGAGCAACATTTATCAATACAAAACCTATTGCCATTATTTCACCAATTCTAATATTGGATTATGGGAATATAATGCTTTCCAAATGAATAAACGTGATGGTTTTATTTCACGGCCACATAGCCTTTGACATCCGGATATTCAATAGTAGTATGATTAGCCGGGTCATAATCCGCAAGCATGAAAATGTAATTCCCTGACTGGTTGAACTGGTAGGAAAATCGATCCCCGGCATATTGTATGATCTGATTTTCAAATAAATTTTCTTTGCTTATCAAGACAATCCTTGGACGCTGGTCTTCCTGGTTAATCCATACAACGGTATCAGACCTGTTTATGTTCGAAATCGCGGGAATGAAGCCGTGAGATGCGTCCATCTTCACAACATATTGCTGGTGCTTTTCAGAAACAATGGCCGATGCCTGGATCGTTGTCTTGGGAGAAACAATTGCAGTTTCGACCGGAGTACCTTTTTCTGAAGTGTTGTATGAATGAGGATTTGATGGTAACTGCGGATGGTAGAGAAATGAAACGAGCAGTAAAGTAGATATGATAACAATAATACCTCCCAGGGTGATTACGTTTTTTTGAGTCACCTCTGGGAAAGATGCACCCTTTATTTCAGGCATCTTATATTTGATTCTTGGAACTTTTATCTGAAGCACTCCGTCTCTTATTTCTTCAGGTTTTTTTGCCTCCGAAAAATCCTGATACCAGTCGCACTGGGGATTCAGGCAGAACTGAGCTACCGGGATATCAACGAACCCAAGCCCTATGGACTTTTTAATGCTCTTTGTCTGAATTTCACCGCCGCATTTGGGACATTTCTTGGCAAATTTCATGCATTCTGGTATTGTAACAGACGATATTAAAATCATCGACAGAAAGTTATATAAAATTTCATATCTAAAAGAAAACAATGCACATAAAATCCCAGATAAGGATTCTTGCCATCGATGATTCGGCTATTATCTATGAACGGGTTACGATAATAGGGGCTTTTTTCCGGGGAGGTGAGCAGCTCGATGGCGTTCTTTGTTCTGAGATAACGAAAGACGGTATGGATGCAACAGAGATCATTGCAGGGATGATAAAGAACTCTAAATATTATTCCCAGATAAGGGCAACTATGCTTGACGGCGTCACATACGCAGGATTCAATCCTGTGGACATAAACAGGCTTTTCAGTGAAACAAATATTCCTGTCATCGTTTTTATGCGGTCATGCCCCGATTTTGAAAAAATCAGGCTTGCCCTCGAAAATCTGCCTGAGAAAGAAAAACGATGGGAGATAATAAGAAGCGCTGGAAAGATCCACGAGATCGAACAGGAGAATCCCGTTTTTATTCAGGTTTGCGGGATCGATAAAAAAAGCGCTATCGAGATCGTGAAAAAAACCTCAACTCACAGCAACATCCCTGAGCCCCTTCGCGTTGCTCATCTTATAGCTACAGGGGTAGTGCTGGGGGAATCTACAGGGAAAGCCTAGGTTCTCTGGACATATATATTGAAAATGTTACCTTCCTGCTGGACGGCAAGGAGTTTATTTCCCGATTTTTTAGCCCAGCTGTCGATGTTCTGAGGAGCTACAGGATCGTCGGCTATTACCTTTAATATCTCTCCGCTTTTTAACTGCTCCACCTTTTTTTTGGTCAGGATGAGAGGATATGGGCAGCACTCTCCTCTCACATCAATCGTCTCATCCGGAATTATTTCTGTCATCAAAATACCAGGTTCACGTCCGCTTCGAGTATCCTGTCCGTGAGCTCATCAAGTGAGATCTTCTTTATTCCATCAATGATCTCACTATCGGCTATTCCACGTTTCGCAATATCCCTGTCAAGAGCGAAAAAGTTGACGATTTCGATATTCTTGGTTATCTCCGCTTCCACAGATG
The DNA here is from genome assembly GCA_027460535.1 of Candidatus Methanoperedens sp. Taxonomy (NCBI): domain Archaea; kingdom Methanobacteriati; phylum Methanobacteriota; class Methanomicrobia; order Methanosarcinales; family Candidatus Methanoperedentaceae; genus Candidatus Methanoperedens; species Candidatus Methanoperedens sp. The sequence goes on along the minus strand of JAPZAR010000004.1, from coordinate 30,718 downwards.
GGACATCCTTTATCCATACAGCGAGGTCCCCATATCCGGTTTTCTGCCCTTTTACAATGGAATGCACACCTCCGCTCACGAAGATCAAAGACGCCTCATTTCCAGCTGCGACCTGGGAAGCTCCCATTGGCACTGCCCCGAAAGCATCTTCTTTCCCATACGGGGGCTGGGTCACGATGATGTTTACTTTCTTGCTCATGTTCTCACCCTATCAGAATTGTTTTATCCGATTCTCCAGTCCATTCGCCAAGGTCATAAAGTCCGCCGATTATGACGCCTTCGGTCTGCTGTTTCGTCACACCGCGCGCATCTGTGCATTTTATGCATGCGATAGCATCCGCCTTTGGTTTCTTTATGCCTTTCTTCACGATGGTACCGAAGATGGTCTCAACTGTGGGGAACTCTTTGGGAGCCTGGTCCCTGTGGGCAATCACAGTTGCATCCAGATAATTAAAGAAATTAACAGTGATGCCTTTTTCCTTTGCCGCATGGGCCAATCTCATCATTGTGAACACGCCTTCGTCACGATACGGGCCGTTTATTGATACGATGGTTAGCTGTTTTCCTGTCATGTTATCACCTAAAACCAAGCAACTCTGTCAGTATTCATTATGAAATCCAGAAGCGTGCCTATCTCTTTCACTTCTACCCAGCTGATCAACTTATTTGTGAGCGACCTTGAAAGGACTGCTTTGTCATCCGCATAAATCTTGATCCCTTTTTTATGCGCCGCCTCGAGTTTCTTCCCGAACTCCGATTTTCTTGCTGCAGTAACGCCATCTTCAATAAGATATAATGAAACGTCGTTTCCTTTTTCTTTTGCATTGATCCCGATATCAACTACGAGATCCGGGGTTTCTGTTGTGTATGGGTCTTTTGATAGGACTAGTAACAAACTGGTCATTTTTACCTCTGATAATTTTTATTGAGTTAAGCATGATTATAGTATCATCTATTTTAAATGTTTTGATGTAGGCAATATTAATAAGCAATGCCGACCATTCCGCAGAAAAATCTCATGCCGAGGTAGCCAAGCGGCCTAAGGCGCTGGTCTTGAAAACCAGTTGTGCTACGCACAGCAGGAGTTCAAATCTCCTCCTCGGCGTTAAAACGATACTTTAATATCCAGAAAAGGAGTTTCAGTATCCGCGCTCCGATAGTGTAGCACGGCCAATCATGTCAGACTCTCACTCTGACGACTGGGGTTCAAATCCCCATCGGAGCACTTTCATTAATATGAGCCATACGGTGAAATGAATTTCAACTTGAATCCATTAATGCGGATTTTACATTTTTTCTCAATCCACGATTATCTTAGCAAAGGCAGCCCCAATTATTAGATAAATAACCAGTGAACTTACCGCCCAGTCCAGAAGAAGCAAGGCAGGCACTGCAAGAAGCAGGTATGTTGTAAGCGTGAAGGGCACACCCGAAACCAAATATAGCAATAAACCAAAGTTGATTCCCTTTGTGAAACCTTTGCCCGGAATTGATCCCTTCAGGAAGGAATAAGCCCCGGCGAAAATCATTCCGACAAGGAAGCCGATAGCAATCGACGCAACGAAAAACTCAGTTCCTGGAGGCCCGTTCCCTGGCATCATCAACCTGCTCCAGAGTCTAAAATTTGCAGGATCAGTATAATAGCTCATCGTGAAAATTGTGCCTACGATGTTTATTACCTGTGCCATTATCGTATAAATTATAGCTGAAAGCACAACTTGTTTAAGATTTCTTAATTGCATAAAACCTCCATATTTTCCCCCTGTTAAGAGTTGGTTTTCATTGTATATTATACTTTACGACGAATCTCAATGGACATCTTCAACATATAGCTTGACATCTCGATTCGTCCGTCATTCGACACGCTTGAAGGGTATCATGAGTTACCGTTAATCTGAGAGAAATTTTTTCGAAGAATTTATTTACAATAGCGTTATGTTCGAATGGATATAAGGCGGTGAGTATATGAAAAATCTATTAGCAAAAATATTACTGATATCAGTTATAATATCGCTATTTGCTGGCTGCGTACAGCAGGCACCTATTGGGAATACAACAACCCCGACATCATCTGCCTCGCAGGATTTGCGCCTGGCAACGACAACTTCTACCTGCGATACAGGATTGCTCGACGTGCTTAACAAGAAATTCGAGAACGAAAATAATGTGAAAATTCTGACTGTATGTGAGGGAACGGGCAAATCTATAGCTACGGGTGAGCTTGGAGCTGCGGATGTTGTGATGGTGCACGCAGTCCAATTGGAATTACAGGCTGTTGCCAATGGGAGTTTCATCAACCGCAAATACATGATGTACAATTATTTCGTCATTATCGGACCTGAGAACGACCCTGCGGGAATAAGGAATGCAACAAATGCCACGGATGCTTTCCGCAGGATTGCTGCAAAACAGTCCCCCTTCATATCGCGAGGCGACAACTCAGGCACAGATACAATGGAAAAGTCAATCTGGAAATCAGCCAATATCACTCCAGCCGGAACATGGTATCAATCGGTGGGCAAAGGAATGGGTGAGACCATCACGACAACCGACATCAAAAAAGGTTATACTCTCTCCGACCGGGGAACATTCCTTGCCATGAAGGATAAAATACAACTGAAGCTTCTTTTCGAATCTGACCAGAAGTTTCTCTTCAATCCTTATCACGTCATGGCTGTGAACCCAGCGAAGTTCCCGAACGTGAAGTATGAACTTGCAATGAAGTATGTCAACTTTACGACATCTCCACAGGGACAGGATATCATAAGGAATTACGGTAAGGACAAATACGGAGAAGCGCTTTTCGTGCCAGAGGAAGATGCCGGCAACGTGACAAGTCCATGAAAATATTCCTTCTAAGGTATTTCAATTGAGAATAATTTGAATAAAAAAAGAAGACGTTGGATATGAGCAGCATTGACTTTCTGCCCCAGGGAATTATAAAAGCCTTCGAGCTGATATTTAGTTTGAATCCCTATATCCTGAGCATAACAGGAGTCTCAATAACAGTATCAGGCACTGCCACTATCCTTGCGACCCTGACCGCGATACCTCTGGCTTTTGCAATATCCTTCATGCATTTTCGGGGGAAGCAGGCACTCATTACGCTGATCAATACGGGTATGGGGCTGCCCCCGGTTTTTGTGGGTCTCGTTGTTTTTCTGATGGTTGTGCCTGTCGGGCCTTTAGGATTCCTAGATCTGGTTTACACCCAAAAAGGGATGATCCTTGCTCAGTATATTCTTATTACACCAATAATTACGGGCATTTCTCTTGCTGCAATAAAGGCCGTCCCTCAATCGATAATAGAAACCGTTTATACTCTCGGCGGGAGTGAAAAAGATGCAGTTGTTGCGACCTTAAAAGAGGCAAGGTTCGGCATCATCACAGCAGTACTTGCAGGACTTGGAAGGGCGCTTGCAGAAGTGGGAGCCATCCTCATCGTAGGAGGCAACATCGCCCGCACGGGAAGTGTTGGGGGAATAGGCGAAGGACTTTCTGAGACACGAACACTCACGACCGCGATTACATCGGAAACCAGTAAATGGGATATCTCAACCGCAATTGCTCTCGGGATTATTCTTATCTTCATCGTACTCTCAGTAAATATTCTGGCCAACTATTTCCAGAGGAGGGATTGAAGTGGAAGAATTATTCAGAATAGAAAACCTGAGCAAATCTTTTGGAAATAAGGAAGTATTACAAAATATCAACCTTAAGATTTTCAGAGGAGAAATATTTGCGTTCATGGGACCTAGCGGAGTTGGGAAAACCACAATGCTGCGGCTATTGAATTTGTTGGAGATGCCCACAACCGGCAAACTTATTTTTAACGGGAATGATATCGCTATGCTGCAAAAAAATAACGTCATGCGCAGAATGTCGATGCTCTTTCAAAGACCTGCGATATTTAACACTTCGGTTTTCAACAATGTGGCTTATGGCCTGGTAATCCGCAGAGGGGATAAGAAAACAATAGAAAAGAAGGTGATCGATGCACTGGCTCTTGTGGGGCTTTCAGGGTATGAGAAACAGAAAGCTTTGACCCTTTCAGGTGGAGAGGCCCAGCGTATGGCTTTTGCGAGGGCGATCGTGTTTAAGCCAGATGTTCTTCTTCTTGATGAGCCGACAGCTAATCTTGATCCAGCTAATGTTGCGAAGATAGAAGATATCATCAGAAAGATAAGAAGCGATCTTGGCTCTACGATTATCATGGCATCGCATAATATTTATCAGGTGCGGCGCATAGCTGACAGGGTGGGCATTCTTCTGAATGGAGAATTGATAGAAGTAAACAGTAAAGAGCAGATATTCACACATCCAAATGACGCGAGGTCCTATGCATTTATAAATGGAGAATTTATATATTGATAAAACTTGTTCAAAATCAAGGTCGCAATGGAACGAACACAGGTTAAAGCAAAATTGTGGCTTGTAAATAACAAAGATGAACCCATAATGGGTGAGGGACGGGTATCCTTACTTGAAGCTATTAAAGAGGAGGGTTCCCTGAACAAGGCCTGCAAGAAAGTAAATATCTCCTATAAACATGCATGGCTCCTGCTCAAAGAGATCGAAGAAAGCGTGGGGGAACCTGTAATAATCAAAAGACGGGGTGGAAAAGATCAGGGCACATTTTTGACCGAAAAAGCAATAAACTTAATAGAACAATATATTACATATCAAAATATTCTTAGTCAAACTGTCTATGATAATACTTTCTGGGAGGTGATTGGGTTGAAAATATCTGCAAGAAATCAGATGAAGGGAAAAGTACTGGATATCGAAAAGGGGGACCTCGTGGCAAAGGTGAAGATCCAGATAGAACCTGCAACGATAACTGCGGTTATCACAACTGAAGCTGTTGAATCCCTCGATATCAAAAAGAATGATAAAGTGATGGCTATCGTGAAAGCCACGGAAGTAATGATAGGAAAGGAGTAATCTATCGATAAGGAATAAACTTTATCATCCTGAACCAGAATTGAAATGGCAGGCATAATTTTGTATCAAATGATTTATTCAAAAGCCTGCGTTACGGAGTGGAAATATGATTCTGGTGACGGGAGAATCCACCCATAACTACCCAGCAGTTGACAATGCTGCAGGAAGATAACATCTGCGATATAAGGGAAATGCAGGAAGTTTTTGACCTTAAGCTCGTGCCTTTCAGGGAAGCTTTGAAGACATTTTTGCCGCCAAACGGAGGGCAAAACCATGAATGAGATCAAACTTTCGGACGAAGACCTTAAAGGATATTTGGGAGCAAGGAACTTTGCCAGGAAGATAGGCGAAGAAATAGTGGGCAATATCAAAGCTGGCATGACGGAAAAGGAGGCAGAGGAGGTCGCCGCTGGAGTTTTAAAAAAAAATGGTGTCAAGCAGCACTGGCACATGCCTATCATAGGTGTGGGTGAAGGAAGCACGAAATTAAAAAGTGCGTATGCGCTGGCATCGAGCTACTTTACCACACATACGCGTATTGTGCAGGAGAATGATATTGTCCTCATAGACATAGCTCCTGTGTACAACGACTATCCGGCAGATTATTCGATAAACCATGTTATTGGCAGCAATCCTGACCTTGCGGCTTTAGCTGCTTATGCGCGTGAGGTCTCGATGAAGATTGCCAGGCATGTGAAAGAGGGAATGGTCGTTGCAGAACTTTTCCGCTGGGCACAGGAACTCATAGGTAAAAACCCTGACTATGCTTTAGCATATCCTCCCTTTATTTCCATGGGCCACCGTTTGTGCAGGATTCCTCCACTGTGGCAGAAATTCCCAGAAGCTGGGCTTAATTATTTGCTCTTCAAAATCAGTGGGCCTTTCATTACATCAAACAATAACACCCCTATGAATGGACTCTGGGTCATTGAACCTTACATAATGCATAAAGATCGTGCGGCTAAATTCGAGCAGCTTGTTTTCATTGGAAAAGAGACAATAATTCTTGAAAGCTGACAGCAAGTTCCTTTGCAATCGCTTTATTCAATAAATCTAAAAGTTCACCCGCCATGATTTCACAATTAACAAATTGTTCCTTATTGATATAAGGCTTATCGGGAGACCTCATCTTGATAGATTCAAAGTCAAAACTGGCTTAAATTCATTCAAACTAAATGGAAAAATATTAGGTGTAATTTAAAAAAATACAGTCTAATGAAGGAAAAAATCGATACTCACATGCTCTTCAACGATATGATAAAGATACTTAATTTTTTTGAAATAAGGCATATATGTAAGGTCTTGGTTCACCGGAAGGCATATAACATGTATAATCAAAATATTCAATCAGGCTAAAATCCTCTCCTAAGAATTTTGCCAACATATTTTGATCATAATTTTTAACATCCAAGCCGCTACATTTTTTTGCCCCTTTTAATGAAAAGGCAGCGATGATAACATAACCACCTTTCTTAATCACTTTCTTTAGCGTAGATAAATACATGTGTTGCTGGTTCTCTTCTAATAAAAAATGTAGTACTGCTCTATCATGCCACACAGCAATATCTCTTAAATCTTGGATATGAATTGGCTGAGTAATGTCATCCACTATCCATCTTACCATGGAGGCTTTTTCTTTGCCTAATCTTTCTTTTAATTTGTTCAAAGCAATTTCACTTATGTCAGCCGCAATGATATTTTTGAATCCTTGATTAATAAGATGATCGATAAATGTTGAAGCACCGGCTCCTACATCCAATATGGATTCGTCTTTACTAATACGGCATTTAGATAGCAACTTTATGGAAGGTGCAGGTGTTTTTTCATACCATCCCAACTCCTCTGTTTCTAACCATGTATAAATTTCATTCCAATGTTCTTTCGATGAGCTATTCATATTTGCCTTTCCGCTGCGTTATTTGAATATCTCCATCGTATGTTAATTATTTTCTTTGCCAAATGGCAATCACCATAAGCAACCTACCTATTCAGAATTTTTGTAATCTTCAAATGCTCCATTTCTCCCACTTAACAATCTCATCGAGGCTTTTTCGTTTTGCAGGGCCCGGGATAGCTGAGGGATAGCCAAGGGGTAGAAGTGCAACCACTCGCACATCTTCAGGGATATTCAATATTTCCTTGACCTTTTTTTCATCGAACGCACCGATCCAGCAAGTGCCAAGTCCTTCTTCAACTGCCTGGAGGGCCATATGATCCACAGCGATTGCAGTGTCAATGGTATAAGCGGGCTGGCCGCATAACATTATATAATCTGATTCAACTGAGCAGGCTGCAATTACTACGGGCGCCGCAGCCACGAATTTCTGGTCTCTTGCCGCTTCAGAAAGCATTTGTCGAGTCCTGGGATCTCTAACTATGACAAATCTGCGTTCCTGGCGGTTCCCTGCCGAGGGAGAAAGCCTGCCCGATTCGAGAATCCTCTCCAATTTATCTTCTTCCACCTCACGGGAATCATACGCCCTTATGCTTCGTCTTGATCGTATTACATTCAGCACTTCCATAATATCTCCATTCCTTTATTTTTTTAAATACTATTGACCAAATATCTTAATTATTCCATTGGCATCTCTCCAATTATAGGTATCTCTTAAGACTTCGACTAAGAAAAATATTCTGTTTTTATAAATAAAAGACTGGCAAGCAGCCATATATTACTCAGTAATTTTTCGGAAGTATACTGGCATCGCTAACATTGCCTTTTATTTTTTCTCTTTTTTCTCCAAGTATATTCCGCATGAGCTGATTTTCCGCTTTATGAAGATGGTCCAGAAGAGTTGTCTTATGAATTCCAATCTTTTTTGCGAGTTGTTCTGCATTAATTTTCCTGGGATAATCAAAATAACCATTATCATATGCATGCCACAATATTTCTTTTTGTTTTTTAGTAAGTTTGCTAAAGGCGTTTATGTCAAGCGGGTCATATTTTTGTATTGACAATATTTCAAATCCCCACCCAATTTCTTTGGCGGTTTTAAGGATATTATTTAATTCTTCTGGTGAACCTATAACTCCAAATTGGCATGCAGTGCCATCAAAAATAATCGGATAGACAAGTTTAAGATCAAATTCTCCTATAAACTTAGAAATCTCATCAGAGATATTGCCTTTAGTCAAACACGTATAGTCTCTATTTTCATTCCCTATAATGATTAAATCAGTGATAAAATCGCTCTTTAGACTTTGTATGCTCATCCCATCTTTGAGCGTAATTTTGCAAACTTCGGTGTGAGTGGTGGGTGTAAAGTTAAAAATTGAAATGATCTCAAGACGATCAACCATGTTTGCTAAAGGAACGCAGCATTGAAAAATACTGCCAGAAACACTCACGGTCATTTTCCTCATAGAATCGCACTTTGTTCGCAAGTCCTATAAATACAATCCTACATGTAGGTGTAAAAACCTTTCTTTCTTAGATACATGATAGTCATATCATGATAATGCGAGATTTTATAAACAATAAGAAGTTTCTTTTCTTTGGCGGAAAAGGCGGTGTTGGAAAGACCACAATGGCGTCTTCTACGGCAATATGGCTTGCTGACCATGGATATGAGACATTAATAGTGGCAACAGATCCTACAGTGAGCTTATCCGCAATTTTTGAACAGGAAATTGGAGAAACAGAGGTATCGAAAATAAAACAAATCAAAAATCTCTGCGGCCTTAACATAAATCCTAAGAAGGCATCCGGCATTTTCCAGGCAAGGCTGAATGAGGTTGTGGAGCAAATCACAGGCCTGTTTGGAAAGGATGTCATGAATACGCCCTGTGCTGAAGAGATGGCTGCTTTCGATCAGTTTGTAAAATATCTTAATACTGACGAGGATCATGTTGTTGTGTTTGATACAGCTCCAACTGGTCATACACTTAGAGAATTGGCAATGCCTTTTGATTGGGCTAATTATATTTCAAATCAGCTTAAAAATAGAAGTGAGCTGAGTAAAGTTTTGGGTATTAAGGAAGAGGGGAATGCAATAGAAAGCCTGAAAATCGAACAAAAAAAATATGAGACTGCAATGAAAACGTTAGCCGATACAAGGAACACTTTATTCACACTTGTAATGCTTCCGGAGAACTTGCCTATTGAAGAAACTGCGAGGGCTATAGAGAACTTAAGTCAGCTAAATATCAAAGTCCAGGCTTTAATAATAAATGAAATAATACCAAACGAAGTACTCAAAGGTAATTGGTTTTTAGAAAAACGAAGATCAACGCAGGACAAATACCTGAGCATTATTGATAAGAGATTTAAGGGTTTGCCTAAGAAAGAGGTGCCTCTCTTTGAAACTGATATTACAGGGATCGAGAACATGAGAAAAATTGGAAAAATCCTTTATGGGTAATATCATGGAACACAAAATAGTACTATTTCAGATTCCCAGTTGCTGTGCAGCAACGAGATGGCTTGCAAACAGAAATTATTCCAAGAAGCTAAAAAATTTATGCAAGGATGCGGGCGCTGATTTTATGGAAGTTGACCCGCTGGTGACACAAGATATCTTAATTAAGATGGTTCGGGAACAAAGGCCCGATGTTTGGGACAAAGTGGAGAAGCTTGGATTACCTGCGATAATTGAGTCATTTCCGGTCGTTGTTATGGATGGAAGAATCATATCAATGGGAGAGATAAATGAAAAAGAGATAGAAAAAATAATATCCATCACAGTAAAGGGATGATTGAGGGTGGATAAAATCAAATTTTCGTTAATATTTATCTTATTACTAAATCTATTTTTAATTAACGCAAAATCTGAGGAGGAACATATATTGATTCCTATAAATTATTCTTCCCAGATATCTGAAATATATTTTTCAAAAATCTATATCGATGGCATGAGCGCAAATTCGGATGGATTCAAGATCCTCTTGAGATCTAATCAGCGCAAAACAGGCGAAGGGGATGGACTTTATTATCCAAGCCTTGTTGATGTTAAATTTGGAATAGTGCATGATAATGAGATCATTTCTACTGATACAATAGAACAAGCTTCATTTTTCGAACCAGTTGAATTGAGCCGTAACTGGAAGATAATACTAAAGGAGGGTATTAATTATACGGCTTTTGCACAGGTTTTCTTATATGATAATGAAAAACAGCCAACGTACATTTCTACCTCGTTCTCAACCTTTATGGCTGAAATCGATGCAGAAATTACAGATGTGCAAAGTGATGGAATAGGCTCGAGCGTAACGATTAAAAGTAAATCTATGGTTCCCTTAGATGGCAACGTAATTTTCTTATTAAAGCAAAATGATACGATTTTGGAGGAAAAAGAAATTGATGCTCCGATGATCACGTCCGCCGATGTGGACAAAACAATAGAAGTTCTATGGGACAAGAATCTTGGAAGCGGCAGATATATGGTTGAAACAAAACTTATGACTAAAAAGGGAAAAATTATAGATCGCTACGATAAGGTTTTTGAAATCAAAGAAACTACAACTAATGTATCAGGGGCATCTGCACCAACTGAAGTTGTAAAAACAACCCCAGGTTTCTCAGGTATACAATTGATTATTTCAATTTTGATAATTAATATATTACGCCGTTTAAGGTGAATATCATGGGCACTGGTTCAGAACTTCGAACTGCCTTTTTTTTTGCAAAAAGAGATATAATTCAAGATAAGAAAATTTTTTTGTTCCTATTCATTGCTATATCATTTGGAACTGCGAATGTTATAATTATAAATGGGATATCCGATGGCATTGTACTTGATTTAGTAGATAATAGCGTCAACGCAAATACAGGTCATATGACGATTTACCCCGATGTAGACAAGCAATACATTGAAGGACTTGGCATTAAAGAAATGAAGCTCGAAAGTATGAGTAATGTAGTAGCTTATTCATCACGTCTGCAATTCGGGGGAGTAATTGAAAAAAAGGGGATATCTAAATCTGTGAATATAATTGCTTTAAATCCAGACAACGAAGAGAAGGTCTCTACAATTTTAGAAAAGGTTGAGATTGGTAAGCCTATAAGTTCACGGGACAGCAATGAAGTCTTAATTTCATTCAGAATACAAGAGGATCTGGGTATCAATACAGGGGATGATATCACCTTAACTTTTGAGAATGGAAAAAGTAAAAGTTACAACGTCAAAGGCATCATTCATACAGGCATTCCTGACATAGATACAAATACCATATATATTCCAGAAGAAGAAGCTAAACGAGAACTGGGCATACAAGATAAAGCTTCTGTAATTCTTATCAAGTTAACCGATAAAAATATTGCACAAGAATATAAACAAACTATTAAAAATGAACTTGAAGTTTCGAATGTGAAAACATGGGAAGATGAAGTTGAAAGCACGCTTAGTTCTTCCGCAACGATTCAGCAACTAGGAAACACTATCGTGTTAATCAGCCTTATTGCTGCAAATGTCTCAGTGGCAGTGATAATCTATGTAAGTATCATTAATAAAAGGAGACAGATAGGAATCTTGAAAGCTATTGGGGTCAAGAATTCTCTGCTGGTTACTATTTTTTTAATTGAAGCTATGTTTTTCGGGATAACAGGAGTTGTCGGAGGAGATGTACTTGGTTATATAGGCATAAGATACCTCGAAGCTCATCCTTTTTATGATCCTCTTGCCAAAGATTATTTAGGTGCAAGGTTTGGACTATACCTTTTATTGCGCTCCACTGTGGTTTCCCTCAGTATCTCCTTACTTGCTGGTGTTTATCCTGCTATGATAGCAGGGAAAACGAATTTAATAAAGGCCCTTGGTGGTGAATAGAATGATCATGACAAAAGATCTCGCAAAAATCTATTTAATGGGAAAGGTAAGAGTCATGGCTCTGGATGGAATAAATATTTCTATTGACCAGGGAGAATTTGTGGCAATAATGGGTCCATCCGGTAGCGGTAAATCAACATTCTTAAACATGGTAGGATTGTTGGATACGCATACGTCAGGTGAGATATTGGTAAATGGCACAAATGTAACTGAACTAAATGATGATAAAAAGATAAAATTTCGGTTAGACAATTTTGGTTTTGTCTTTCAATTTTTTAGCCTATTTAATCAATTAAATGCGCTTGAAAATGTGATTTTTCCAATGATGCTAGCTGCCCAACCAAACCCGTCAAGAAGAGCTAATAAGCTTCTTGAAGATGTCGGATTGGGCAATTTCATCCGTCATAAGCCATATGAGTTATCAGGTGGGCAGCAGCAGCGCGTAGCTATTGCAAGGGCACTGGCAAATAACCCAAAGATATTGTTAGCAGATGAGCCTACGGGTCATCTTGATAGAAAATCCTCCTATGAAATAATGGCACTATTCAAACAACTGAATATAGAACATGGGGTAACCATAATTATTGTGACACATGACCATGAGATAGGTGAGAAGGTTGATAGAATAATCAAATTCAGAGATGGGAAAATAGACTACTCGTGAATCGGTGCCAAACAATCTGAAAAATATCAAAACTTCACTCCGCCTTTGGAATCTGTTTCTTCTGTATTCTCTTTTCCAAGATAATCAAGACTTTTTTTGAAAATTCATTCTCAGAATATAGCTTGTCGACAAGCCTTTCCAGTTCATGATTGTTTACAGTTTCTTTATAGGTATTACAATTGCCACTAAAAGCGGATTCTGGATTTTTTCGATATTCCAATCTCCATCTGAATATCATGGTCGGATGGATATTGTTCTCACGACTGAGCTGCACCGGATTCTTTCCACTTTCAAGTTCCCGAATTATAGAGATTTTGAATTCCCGTGTATGTCTTCTTCCTGCTATTTTTCCCATATATTTCCCTCATAGTGAACCATAACTTAACTTGTTGTCCACTTTGGAGGCGCAGTGCATATGTAACTAATTTTAACTATGATATGATTTGTAGAGTCAAAAAACAATTATATAATGCTAATTACAATGATTGTATAAATATTGCAGCTTAAGATTAATCAGTATAATCAAATAGGGTGGAAAAAGAGTTTTTTCAACCAGATAGGGGGCTGTTTAAAAAAAACCGGAGGGAAAAAAATGGAAGGTAAAGGATTATTAAGTCTACTGACTTTTTCTGGAAAAAGGCGCGATATTCTATTTATGTTGCAGAGAGAGCCAAAAACGCTGCAGGAAATAAGAGATCGTTTGGGAGTAACATCTCCCGAGATAATTCCTCAAATAAAAAAGCTGGAAAAGAATAATTTAATTCACCTGGAAGGTAAGAACTACTTTTTGACTGAAATGGGGTATATAGTAACTCATTCTTATAATCACCTTATCAAGACTCTGGACATATTTGAAAAAGATATTGAATTCTGGAAAAGACATAAAATTAATGGAATACCTTACGAATTCAAAATGCGTCTTAATGAATTAGGAAATTATCGTATTTTTGGAGGTACTCCGACCGAGATTTTTAAACCTCATAATGAGTACATTAAAAATCTTTTACAATCGAATTGCATAGAAGGGGTTTCATCAGTATTGCATCCCGATTACCCGAAATACATTAACATGCTGGCAGACAGAGGCATGCCAATTTCAATCATATTGACTGAAGATGTATTTAAGAAAATGAAGGAAGATTACTCTGCCGAACTTGAAAAAGGTCTGGAATATAATAATGTACAGGTAATGGTATTCAACGAGAAAATCGAATTTACCTTTACTGTGACCGATCTTTTTTTATCCATGAGGCTTTTCTTTAATAATGGCACCTATGATTTCTATAATAATATAATAAGTTATGAAAAAAGTGCTTTAGAATGGGGGAATGATTTGTTCAAATACTTTGAAAAACGTTCTAAAAAAGTTGATCCACAAAGCTCCTGAACAAGAGCATGTGAGCCCACTCTCCATGTATGACCAGGCTCCTGGAAATAGTTTTTTTAGAAGTGGCGTACAGGAATATATAGATTATTCCCACTATCCAGCCATAAAATAGAATGAATAATTCAAATTCGGCAAGGTTTAATAAAGAAAGCGCAATAAGGGCTAAATGAAGAGAGGAATGTATTATTTGAAGCATTAACCTTGTACTCGCTTCTCCAAAATGCAGTGGGAAAGTTGTAAGACCGGCATATGAGTCCCCAGTTACATCTTTGAAATCAAATATAATAGTATTTATAAAACTTTTTGAAAAAAAGAAAACAAATATTAAAATAAGCTGTGGACTTCCATGAGGACGCACCAGGGCGATGATTGTGAATGACCACGTAAATGCTACAAAACAATTTTTAATTCCTAGCCTTCGCTTCAGATTAAGTGAAAAACTTCCGATATTGATTCCTTTGCTGTACATTAAACCCATTGTAAAGGGGAAAAAAACTAGGATCGGTGATATCCCATTCTCAGCAAGAATCAAAATGGCAGCTGAAGAAGAGACAAAAACTATGAAAAGAGCAAGATTTTTATTGGCATTCTCCTCGTCTATTCGGTTGATCTCATCTTCTTTCCTTTTAACTGCTCTATCAAATGTGTATGTTGCGTAAACCATTAAGATCGCAGCTATACATAATGAAATCTCAGGTTTTTTTCCAGCGAGCAGGAAAGCTACATAAAACCTTAGACCTCCCGAAATCGACACTATGGATGATGCATTCAAAAGGTTGATTGTTTCCTTAAATCCCACGGCCAGTGAGTATGATAAGCACACTAATATTAGATAGGTTATACAAGATTATATGATTCAATTAATATTGCAGAATTAATGGAATATTATACGTGGTTAGTAATATATAACCCAATCAAGATGATGTTTGCCTGGAGAATATGGAGCACAGGTAGTATTCGGGAGGATAAAAATGAAGTATGATGCGATTGTAGTGGGAGGCGGACCAGCTGGAAGTTTCACTTCATTGAAATTAGCTGAAAAGGGTCTTAATGTTCTGCTTGTTGAAAGAAAGAGTAAGAACAGGTATAAACCATGTGGGGGAGGAATGTGTACTCGCTGCCTGAAATTGGTCGGAGAGCCACCGGCCGAGGTTGTGGAGAGGGAAGTAACAAAAGAAACGCTTTATACAAAAACCAAGAAGTTTTCAGTCTCGTGCTCTGAATCCGATGGAAAAAAAGGAATAGTGGTATACAGGAATAAATTTGATGCATGGTTAATTGATAGGGCAGAGAAAAAAGGCGTTGAAGTTTTAGATAAAAGCAAAGTAGATTCTATTAAACTGAATGGTGGAGTGACAGTAAAGTTAGAGGGAGGTCAGGAATATGAAGCTGAGATTCTGGTTGGTGCCTGGGGAGCGTCTTCTTATCTTTACAAATTCATTGGTGTTACCCCGCCAAGGTACTTTACAACTATCTCTCATGAGTTGGAACTTCCTTCCAGTACGATAGAAGAGAAAATTGACGGACCCGAAATTTACTGGGACGGGGATATAACCACTAATGGTTATTTCTGGATTTTTCCAAAAAAAGAAGGGGTTAGTATTGGTTTCACTGAAAAAACTAAAAATGCAAAAGGAATGAAAGAAAAACTCTTTGAAATAATACATAACCATCCAATTATATCCCAAAAATTGAAAGGATCCAAAGAAATGATGATGGATGGGAGATCATTGTATGGACACCCGATGGCAGAGAATTACGTGGATAGGCTTCATGGAAATCGTTTTTTGCTTGTCGGAGAGGCAGGAGGCCTGGTTAATTTCATGACTGGGGAAGGTATTTACTATGCATTAAAATCAGCGGAGTTGGCAGCATCTGTGATAAATGAAGGGGATTACTCCGAGAAAAGCTTGGGGCGTTATACTGAACTTTGTCACTCTGAATTGATTGATAATGATTTGAAATATTCTGCCAAAATGGCAAAAATGATGTATGGGCATAACCCACAATTTTACGATCGCATGATGGATGCCATATTGGAATTGACCGAGGAAAATAGTGAGATAAAAAAAATAATGGAGAATATGTTTTCCAGTGTTGAGTACAGCCAAATTTACAATCCCTTTATGTCGAAAAAAGGACTCTTAATACGCAAATTGGGTTTACTTGGCGTAATGAAAATTATATCCAGATAGCTGGGGTAACTATGGTTGGAATTGTAATATGTCAGTGTCGAGGAAGAGGGTTTTTCAACCAGGCAGACATTAGTAAGCTCAGTACATATATAAGAGAGAACCACGATGTCAAATACATAAGTGAACATCCTTATCTATGCAGCCCAAAACTTGGCTTACCTTTTTTGAATTCTTTGATGAAAAATGACAAAATTGTAACACTCGCTTGTTACCAGAGATCGCAAAAATGGCTTTTCAACTCATGTAAGGGAGAGTTGATTCATGTTAACATGAGGGACTTAAGTCTGAAAGAAGTGATTACTGAGCTGAAAAATATATTACCTGCAAGAAATGGGGAAAATATTGAAGAAATTCATGAATGGTTTCCTGTAATTGATTATGACAGATGTACTGGATGTGGCAGCTGCTATGACTTCTGTATTTTTGATGTATTTGATATCAAGGAGGATGAAGTTGGAGTAAAAGTAGCAAATCCATATAGTTGTAAAGACAACTGTCCTGCATGTGCAAGAGATTGTCCTGAAGAAGCCATTATTTTTGCAAAATCTACGGAAAAATGGGTTGCTGGTGGAGAGGGAGAGGGATCTTCAGAAGCAGCAGTATTCACAATAAAGGATTTTGAATATCCTGGCAGAACAGAGAAGATATCAAACATACCTGATCTGGGAGATAGACAGAAAATACGTGAACTCATTTTCACAAATAAAGAGAACATTAATTGCGTTGATGCAACCGCAGCTAAAATCCTAAATCAACTGAGTTTATCGTCAAAGTTCCTCGATTTCACCATTGCAGAATTAAAGACACAGATTTTGAGTGAAGACTTCAGTAAGATTCCCTATAATAAAAGAGTTTTAATAGTACCTCATTGCCTTCGTGACGCTGAAAAATGCCGAAACCACTATGAGCCACTGGAAACTGGTTTACAACTAATCTGCGAGGAATGCGGAAGTGAGCAATGCAAGATTAATCCCATTGTTAAGGTTGCTAAGGAATTAGGTTATACTATCTATATCTCAGAGGGAGCAACGGTAGTGCTAAAAATGCTCAAAGAAAAAAAAGCTGATGCATTTTTCGCTATTGCCTGCCTGGATTCGTTGATGAAAGCCATTCCAATTGTAGATTCGTTGAAAATACCAAGCGGGGGTTTACCTTTGCTAAAAGGAGGATGCAAAAATACGGATATTGAGATCGATACAGTAATCAAGCGAATCAGATTGAATAAGGTGGTTTCATGAAGAGCTTATGCGTAGCTACGGCTAAAGAACTATCATCGGAGCTTCAAGAGGAATTGATAAATACAGAAAATTTATTTAACAAACTCCAACAAAAAGATGGTGGATTCGTTGGAAGGTTGGGCGAAACTACTTCGGATTTATATTATTCATTCTTTGCGATTGAAACTTTCAAGATGTTAGAAAAAGAAAAAATATTAGATCATATTGGCCTTAAAGATTTTTTATTTTCATGCTATGATAAAAATGGTGGTTTTGGATACAGAAAGGGCGCATATCCTGATATAATTCATACTTTTTGTGGAATTGGAACATCCATAGCAACTGATAACTTCGATGATCTTGATTGCGAAAAAATCAGTGAATTTATTATTTCATTACAATCAACAGAGGGAGGTTTTCTGAAAGATGGAAAATCAAGACAACCCGCTGCATACTCAACATTTTATGGGGTTTTCTCTTTGTACCTGCTAGATAAGGCTGATTTATTAGATAAAGAATTTCTTAATAAAACCACTGAATTTTTGATCAATCTAAAAACACCGGAAGCAGGATTTAAGGCATCGTATAAATCTTTGCAACCGAATCTTGTTGAGACGACATCGGCATTGTTTACATTATATTTATTAGATCGTTTAAGTCTGGTTGATGAAAAACAAGTTGTTGATTTTGTATTGAATTGCCAGTCAAACGCTGGTTTCAAAAATCACTTGAGATCTAAAGTAACTGACCTAAATTCAATTTTTTGTGCAATTAATTCTCTCACACTTTTGGGGTCTTTAAATTCAATTTCTGCAAAAAAAGTCACCGACGGCATTCTTAATTTCAAGACTCCCTGGGGTGGATTTGGCAATATGGGCTCCCCAGATATTGAATATACATATTATGCTATCTATACAATGATTCTTCTTTCAAGGGAGAGGTGATGATGATTAGGGAAGTATCTGTTAGATTCTTTGGAATAATTTCCTCTGAGACAGGTCATAGGGAAATTAAAATTTGTACAGATGCAAAAAATATCGGCGAATTGATTGTTGAAGTCTGTAATAAGTACGATAACTTAAAAAAGAGGCTATTGCCTTCTGAGGCTTCAATCCTCAATAGACATGTCAGATGCTATGTAAATGGGATGGACATCCGACTTATCAGAGAGTACGAGACCAGATTAATGGACGGAGACAAAATATTATTTTTAGTTTCATTCGCAGGAGGATAAAAATGGGCGTATTAAAATGTAGGGATTGTGGAACTCTTTTTCCTGAGGCTTTGATAACATCCTGTAGTGAGTGTTACGGTCCTGTGGATACATGCATAGAAGACATTGACAGGAGCATAAAAAGCAAGATAGAGAGTCGTTATCCAAGCATGTGGAGGTATTTGGAGTTCCTACCTTTAAATGATACAAGAATGGCGGATTTAAATGATGGATGGACTTCTTTACTCAGAAGTAATAGACTTGGAGAGATTATCGGCATTAAAAATCTTCATTTAAAATTTGAAGGTACTAATCCAACGCAATCTTACGAAGACCGTTCCGTAAGTATCTCCATAAATAAAGCGATTGAATTTAACAGCACTGCAATAGGATGCGCTTCTACCCATTATATTGCCGACTCTGTAGCAGCGCATGCGGCGAAAACTGGATTAAAATCTTATATCTTTGTTCCGGACACGACACCCACCGAAATAATATCCCCTCTATTATTGTATGGAGCGCAAGTATTGAAAGTTTATAGACAAGAAGGAGATATAGACTGTCAATGCCATGGGAATGATCCGGCTACATGTACATTGGTTACAAGAATCGCTGAAAAACCCGAACTGGGTTTGCCGATTGTTGACCTGGATTTGCGTACTTATTTTAATTCTGGTTATAAGACTTTGAGCTACGAGATAGCAGAGCAACTCGGATGGAAATCACCTGATAACATTGTGATTCCAGAAGGCTCAGGCTCTCTCACTTATAATATGTATTTAGGGTTTAAGGAACTGTACGAATCAGCACTAATAGAAGACTTACCTAAATTTTTTATAGTTCAATCCAGTGGTTGTGCTCCAATTGTTGATGCTCTGGTTCACAGAAAAGAAATGCCAACCCCATTAAGGAATCCCATGACTCTCTGCGAAAATCTACGAGTCGGTGATCCAGCCGATGGTCTTTATGCCCTTAGAGTAATTAAGGATGGTGGGTATGGTATCGCAATTGAGGATAAAGAAGGAGTAGAATATGCGGAATTGATCGCAAAGAAAGAAGGAATATTTCCAGATTTTAGTGGAGGGCTGGCGGTTGCCGGACTGGTAAGACTATGCCAGGATAACAGAATAAGCCCGACTGAAAAAACCGTTGTTGTGATACCTGCTTCCGGTATTAAAAACAGAGATTACTGTCGGCCAGATTGGAATTTGAATGTGCCAAGGATCTCATCAGATATTGCTGAGTTACAATCATATTTAGAAAAGGAGAAGGTAAATTTGACAAACACGGTAAAAATGGTGGTGCCGGAGAAGTTGCTATGATACCCGCTACTGCATTGAAGAACAAAAATGACATCAGGTTAGAAAGGAGAGGATAAATTTGAAAAAAATGGTAAAATTTGGAATAATAGGCGGTTTCCTTGGCGCAGGTAAAACAAGCACTATAATAGAAATAGGAAAAAAATTAGTAACCGATTACGGCAAGCGTGTGGCAATAATCACGAATGATCAGGGAGAGGAACTGGTGGATACCAAAATCGTCAAAGATTACGGCTTTGAAGTTGGCGAAGTTCTGGGTGGATGTTTCTGCTGTAAGTTTCCTGATTTTATGACATCATCTGAGGAAATCCTCAAAAAGACCAACCCGGATATAATTCTTGCTGAGCCTGTTGGAAGCTGTACAGATATCCCAGCGACCCTGCATATGCCAATAAGAAAATTTTATAAAAATACTTTCAAAATAGCGCCGCACATCGTACTTGTGGATGCTAAGCGCATACTTAATATGTCTTCTGAGATGGATTTAGCTTTCCCGGTTACATCCACAGGATATCTGTTCTCGCATCAGATACAGGAAGCTGAGGTTCTCGCAGTGAACAAAATAGACCTTGTGTCCCCTGCTCAAATAGAACAAATAAAAGGAATATTAAAGAAACTCAACAGCAGGGCTGAAGTAATGTTGATCTCAGCTGCGAACGGAACCGGGATGGATATACTGGCTGAGAAAATATTGAATGATGAATACAAAAACTATTATTATCCGCATGTTGACTATAACGTTTATGGCATCGCTGAGGCGAATATGGGATGGTTAAACGGCGTGTGGAAAGTAGATAGTAAACATGATTTCAAAGTCAAGGAATTCATAAAGGATATTCTGATGACCGCAGCAACAATGATAAAACAAAACAATGGCGATATAGCCCATGTCAAGCTCTATTTCACCAACAAGAACAATTTTTCAAAAGCCAGCTTTGTCTCATTTGATCAGGATGTGTGCTTCACAGGTTTAATTCCAGATAAAGCGGCAACCGGAGAGATGGCAATAAATGCCCGTGTTGCAATCGGTCCCAAAGAGCTGAAACAATCTATTATGGATTCGCTGGAAATAGTATCCTCAAAGTATAATACGAAACTTAATGCACTGAAAATAGAAAGTTTCAGTCCCCCGCAGCCCAAGCCTTATCATCGGATTTTGGTATGAGCTTATTCAAGAAAATCCTAGCAGAATTTATCGGAACATTTGCTTTGGTTTTTGCTGGAACGGGTGCTATAATTGATGATAGATTAACAGGAAAATTGGGGGTGATTGGTATTGCCATTACATTTGGATTGGTAGTTGCAGTTATGGTATATTCTTTAGGACATGTATCTAAAGCCCATTTTAATCCTGCTGTGACGATTGGATTTGCTTCAGTCGGGAGGTTTAAGAAAAATGAGGTGCTCCCTTACATTACTGCCCAAATAGGTGGTGCGATCTTTGCCAGTGCAGTGCTTTATTTAATGTTTGGTAATGCCAGGAATCTTGGCGCTACCTTGCCCAATGGTTCATGGGAACAGTCATTTATTTTAGAAGTTATAATGACTTTCTTTCTGATGCTGGTAATAATATCAGTCGCATCGGATACCAGGGTTAAACCCGAAGTTACAGGTATTGCGATCGGTGGTGTCGTAGCCATGGACGCGCTTTTCGGGGGACCAATTTCCGGGGCATCGATGAATCCGGCCAGGTCTTTAGGACCAGCGATAATTGGTGGAATATATAACTATCAATGGATATATTTGATAGCCCCAATTATTGGCTCTTTAATTGCAGTCTCAATTTATGAGTTCGTCAGGATTAGTGAAACTGATGAAGAGATGAGTGAAAAAAAAAGGTCGTTCGTTTAAAGTAAATCTCTAATATATAAATTGTCATAGACTGGTTTAATAGATAATTAGATATTAATAATACTATGTCTTTGGCAATGGTTGTCAATAACTGAAATCCTGTTGGATTAGTTATGATAGTTTATCAACATAAAATTTGCATAGGAGATAACAGAATCAAGAAGGCGCTTTTGACCTTCGCAAAAAAGAACTTATCTCTATAACCGATTCAGTGCTCATCAGATATCTGTGTTTCTTACACAATCGAGATACTGTTTCGAATTCTCGATGTCTAATAGTGTAAAGGTACTTTTCTATTCTCGCTATTCTTTTGTAAACAACTGCCTTTCATAATTAGATATTATCTTCTTGCTTTCGTTACTGATGTGCCAGAGCTAAAAATATAAGTGACGAGGCTTGACAAGGCCAAAAATTGATTCTAAAAACCGGGTTTTCACACCGGGTATTATAGCTTTTTGGAAAAGAATTCTTACTTCCCACGGCACTCTTTAAAATATAACCCTATAAATGAAATTATAGCTATCACTATGATAAGACCTGCCAGAATCGCATAGCTCCCTTCGCCAAGGGTTATGGAGAACTTCTCAGCGCTGAATGGATAGAAGAGCATGATCCCATCGGCTGATGTATATCTCATTATGTTATCTTCGATATGTTGGGATATGCTGTCATTGCCCACAACCTGATTTGCCAGATTCTTAATTGTATGATTCGAGTTATCAAATAGAAAAATGTCCAGGGCAGAATGCGACCAGAAGCCTAAGAGTAATGGAGCGAAAAGAGTGCGATTTTGGATCGCAAGCAACAGTGCAAATACAAGTAATACCAGTGGTGAATGCAGCTCGCTGCGATGATGCCAGAGTATGTCCAGATCTGGGAATAAACCGGCAACAGCCACAAATGCCATTTTCTTGCGAGTCATATCTTTCAATATGATTGTACCAAGTGCAAGGCTAAATAGCAAATGCGAGATCCAGTCCATATTTTATGAGAGAGTGATCAATTTTTCCTTATCAATATTGCTCCTCGCGAATTTAAGCTATGTGGGCTACTTCCTTGATGATTTATAGCCATTCAGGGAATTCTCTTTTGCGTGCTACAGGTTCCGTGAAAAATCAAAACACAGAATTGTCGGTATTACATTAAAGGGCCAGTCAACAATTCCTGCTGAAATGAGAATGCGATATGAGTTCGAAAAACGGGCGCCGCGAAGATAAGTTTCCATGGGGCGTTGATACAGGCATACTTGTGTCGCTGCTGACTGACATGCTCCTGCTCCAATTATGATAGCATCGAAGATTTCCATGATACTCCTCCGGATCAAGTACCCTATGACCTATGCAATATTACCTGCAATATTCTCTATCTCTTTCACACCTTCGCTTTTGATCTGTATATCAGACCTGCATTTAACTCCAAGACCAAGTTCTACTGCCCTTTTTATCTGGGGCTGCTCCCATACCGATCTGTTCTGTATTTTATCTATCGTACCAAGTGTCTTTAAAAGTGCCAGACCAAACACGTCATTCGCTACAACATCATCTGAAGCAATGACAAGACCTGGTTCCCGCAGTGTCCCGATGTTGGGTCCATCTGTTACAAAACATTTCGTAGCATCTGAAATGTAAAAATCGGGTTTATTTACAAGATTAGTCTCTGCGATCATATTGCCGAAGAGCTCATCGTTGTTCTGTCCGTGAGGAAGCTGTCTCCTGTCAGGGTCAGAGGTAATGCTTATCTGGGATTTTAACCCAATGGTGAATAATGCAGTCCAGTGCGTTTTCACGATGGGGAGCGCGATCGAGTAATCGATTTCATCAAGAATAGCGGGGACTGAAAAACCATGCGACCATGACCTGGCCTCTTTAGGTCTCACCTTTTTCCATTCCACATCATCAAAAGAGAGGATCTCATCCACTCCTTCCGATTCAGCTGCCTGGTACAGACCCAGATACTTCATCACCTTCAATGTATCCAGCGTGGTCATTGATTTCTCCGCGACAATGATCTTTGCAGGATCATATTCTTTAACCGCGCGTATAGCCCCTTTTAACACTTCAGGATTCGTTGAGCCGGGAGGGTAATCTGCTGTGTTCGCATTCGGTCTGATAAGAACAGCGGAATTCTTTTCAATTTTCATGCCTCCAGCAAGCGAGATAGCGGTTTTCACGGATTGTATTATATCCTTGTTTCTGACAACACCTACTTTTACCATATTATCCACTTTTGCATTTTGCTGCTTATTAGTACTTTCGTATATTTCCCGTGTGTTCGTACCGCGTCTCAAACAGCGGTATTGATTCTGCCTTCTATCCAAACTTATATCAATCCCTAATACCTGATCTTCAACAAGGTGATGGGAATGTCTGAACAGAATATCTCGAACTATATCGGTGCCCCTTATTTCATAAATAGCCCGACAACAAGCAAAATGGAGCTACACTCATGCACCCATACCCCGTTTTTTCAAAACGGCGGTCGGTGACTTACAGTCTGGATTGGACAGAATACATAAACGAGATGAAGAACAGAAACCTGAAAAAAGTAGCCATAGTCCAAGAGAAAGAAGTGCCGAATGAAGTAAAACAGAAAACTTAATGTCACTTCAATACTATCTTTGAATGGGGTAAATAGCTACGGAAGAACCGTATATTAAATGATTCAAGATGCATTAGGGATTCAGCCTGAATAGGTTATATGGTAGTTGCATCAAGCATTGGGGGATAATTGGTATAGAACATAAGAATGGGAGGTATAGAACATGAAACCGATTAAAGCGATTATTTCGCTGTTGTTATTGTCCTTAATTGTGGCTTCAATCGCTCCTGTTATGGGCGCTGCAAATGTAAGGAGTGTAGAATCAAAGATAACGCCTAAAGAAAAGCTTGGAAAACAATTATTTTTTGATAAAGACCTTTCAACGCCACCTGGTCAATCGTGTGCCTTCTGTCATTCCTCTGAGGTAGGATGGACCGGTCCAGATGAAAAGATTAATGCCCATGGAGCGGTTTATCCTGGCGCTGTACATAATCTCTTCGGAAACCGTAAGCCACCTTCTTCTGCATATGGCGGAGAAAGCCCGATCTTATACTTTGACAATAATGGTCAAACGTGGGTTGGCGGCATGTTCTGGGATAGCAGGGCAACTGGTACGATTCTGGGGGATCCTCTCACTGAACAGGCGCAGGGACCTTTCCTGAACCCTCTGGAACAGAACAATGCAAATGCTAGGGATGTTTGCATCAAGGTAAGCAAATCGGAATATGCCGGACTATTTGAAAAGGTTTGGGGGAAAGGTTCTCTGAATTGCGTAAACGATGTGAACGGGACGTACGAGAGGATTGTCAGATCCATCGCAGCATACGAGAGATCAAGCGAAGTGAGCCAGTTTGCTTCCAAGTACGACGAATACCTGAAAACATGCGTTGATAAGCTGGGAACAAGTAAAAAAGAGGCTTGTTTAAATGGAAATGGTGATAAAAAAACCTTAGACCCAAAAAATAAATTTACAGATAAGGAATGGAATGGACTTCAACTTTTTATGGCTCCAACCAATAATAATGGCATTAAAGGGCCTGGAGAAGGAGGTAACTGCGTTGCCTGTCATCCACCACCGTTATTTACAGACTTCACACACGATAACCTGGGGGTGCCAAAGAACCCGGAGAACCCATTCTATAAAATGCCAGATAAATATAATCCGGATGGCAAGAATTTCATAGACTACGGATTGGGAGGATTCCTCAAGACTTATGACCCGGCAGCGTTTGAACCTGAGTTGGGCAGGCAGAAAGTTCCCACCCTCCGCAATGTGGACAAAAGACCCTATCCGGATTTCGTGAAAGCTTACTCGCACAATGGCTACTTCAAGTCTCTTGAAGAAATTGTACATTTCTATAATACAAGAGATGTACCAGGGGCTGGCTGGAAAGGAGTACCATGGCCGGAACCTGAAGTACCTGATACTGTCAATAAACACGAGCTTGGAAATCTTGGGCTAACCTCTAAAGATGAGGCAGCCATTATTGCCTTCATGAAGACGCTCACGGACAAAACCCAACACGGAAGTGAGGAGGATACATAACCGACGATATCTCGAGAAGAATTGAATCAAGAAAGAGTGTGGGCGGTTCTTCCGCATACACTTTTTTTACTTTTTTATTTTCAAGTCATCTTTTTAGGCGCACTTTCTTCCGCGTACTTCAATTTTCTCTTAAAATCATAGATATCAATAGTTAATCACAACTTCTTTGTTCCACTATATAGTCCAGAGGTACGTACCGGTGAAAGTGCACTGCTAAAAGAATACTTACACTAAGTAAGGCTTTCAACAAAAATTTTAAAGCCGCCGGAGGGATTTGAACCCTCGATCTGCTGATTACGAATCAGCCGCTTTGCCGAGCTAAGCCACGACGGCGTAAAAAACACTATATCGGCATTTTCAACTAAATAGTTTTCTCAATCATTTTATCAATAGCAATATTTTTTAAGCTTGCAACCCAATTAAATGTATATGTTGATAGATATTTTAAAGATAATATTCTGTACACCTTTTTTGATATACTCTTGTTATTCTGATATTAAAACACGCCGCGTCACAAATAAGCTCTGGTTGATAATGCTCGCCGGAGGAGGTCTTTTTGTCCTGAATGACATATTAACATTCGGAATAGCCTATATTCCTCGCTTAATCATTTCAGCCGGATTGATATTCGCCTTCGTATATATTCTTTTTCAATTTGGGACCTTCGGCGGCGCTGACGCCAAATCCCTCATTGTTTTATCAATAATACTTCCTGCCTATCCAGAATTTCATGCCCTCGGATACGCATTCCCATTGAATAGACCTCTCATCCCCCTGTTTGCCTTCGGAATATTCGGAAATGCCGTCCTATTGACTATTGTCGTTCCCATTGCACTGGCCATATACAACCTTACGAAAATGGGGCTGCATATCGATAAGCCCTTTTACATCTTTGTCGGGTACAAAAGTAGAATTTCTGAACTTGCCAACAAGCATATCAAGATGATCCAGGACTTTGAAATCGTCGATGGTAATATCAAGTTCCATTTCAAGCGCGGTGGAGTGGAAATAAATGATGAGAAAATAAAGGAGCTTAAAAACGGTTTAGAAAAAGGCTTGATCAAAGATGAAATATGGGTTACTCCAGGTCTACCTTTCATGATCCCTATAACCCTTGGTTTTTTTGTAGCCGCGCTATATGGCGATCTGATTTTTGAGCTGACCAAATATCTTATTATTTAAAATCCCGAAAAAAAGTAATGAAAACAATATAAGATGAAATAAGTGAGCATAGCAACTTTCTGCAGTTCCCTAGAGTTCGCACATCATAGTACAATGCAAAACGTTGACGGGCTTAACTGCTGTGTTCGGAATGGGAACAGGTGTTGCCCCGCCGCTTTGGCCGCTATACTCACTTATGACTGTAAGCGTCGCGCCCGCTGCAATGCGCACACAGCCCCGCGGGCATATGTGGATTTTTACGAGCACAACATAGAAGACCTCGGATTTAAGTCCGAGGACTCCTTAAACACAATCTGAATATCGCCCGAATGTAGCAAAACAAATCTAGCAAGGACGTTAGTAGTCGACGGGCTCAACACCTCGTCACCTTGGTGCTTACACCCCGACTCTATCAAACTCGTCTTTTACGAGAGTCCTGAGAAGTCTCTTTTTAGGTGAGGTTTCAAGCTTAGATGCTTTCAGCTTTAATCCTTTAGTGCGTAGCTGCCCTGCGTTGCCTTGCCAGACAACAGGTCCACCAGTGGCACCGTTGCACAGTTCCTCTCGTACTAAATGCAACTTACCCTCAGACTTCAAGACACCCCTTATAGATAGTAACCGACCTGCCTCACGACGGTCTAAACCCAGCTCACGATCTCCTTTAATAGGCGAACAACCTCACCCTTGGCCGCTGCTGCACGACCAGGATGGAAAGAACCGACATCGAGGTAGCAAGCCGCCGGGTCGATATGTACTCTTGCCGGCGACGACTCTGTTATCCCTGTGGTAGCTTTTCTGTAGTCAATAGCCCTCACCAAGAGGGCGTAGTGGTTCGCTAGACCAGACTTTCGTCTCAGGATTTCTTGTTATGCGAAATCCAGTCAGGCTGACTTATGCTCTTGCACTCTACTGTGAGTTTCCGACTCACATGAGTCAACCTTTGGGCGCCCTTGATATCTTTTCAAGGGCGTGGCGCCCCACCCAAACTGCCCACCTATAGGTGTCCTCGTTTCCAAGTTAGGGTCGTAGTCTCAGAAGGGTAGTGTCTCATTGTCGGCTCCACCTTACCCGAAAGTAAGGCATCGACGCCTCCTACCTACACTGCGCATCCAAAACCACAACCCAGCTACAGGCTGCAGTAAAGCTCAACGGGGTCTTCACTTCCCCTAAGGGGTCTCTAGACTCTGCACTAGAATGTAAAGTTCACCGGGTTCTGACTAGGGACAGTAGAGCACTCGTTGATCCATTCATGCAAGTCGCCAATTAAGCGACAAGGTACTACGCTACCTTAAGAGGGTTATAGTTACCCCCGCCGTTTACAGGCCCTTCGTCCCGTTGTACCGGGTGTTCAGGTACCTGCACTGGGCAGGATTCACCAACTGTACTCATCCTTTCGGATTAGCAGTCAGCTATGTTGTTATTAGACAGTCAGTGCTCCCTGGTCTCTGCGACCTGCCTTCTTCAAGGCAGGCACTCCTTATTCCGAAGTTACGGAGCTAATTTGCCGAATTCCCTTAGCCAGTTTATGCCGACACGCCTTAGTCTTCTCAACTAGGGGCACCAGTGTCGGTTCTTGGTACGAGCATTTAGTCGCCTTTTCACGGGCACCTGGAATTAATCAACTTGAGCCATCACGCCTTCACCGGCTTCTCACCATTACGGTTCTCCACCAGTTTAAACGCTTGGACAGGCAGGCATGCCTGCTTGATCTATCCGGATGCGTCGGCCCCTTGCGGGTATGACTAAATGGTACAGGAATATTAACCTGTTTCCCTTTTGTCGTATACGATGGTCCACAGGACTTCACAGCCCTGCTTCTACCCAAACGAGACGCCTTCCTACAGAATCACCTTTCGGTGTCCCGTGGTATCGGTGGTCGGCTTGAGCCCCGTCCATTTTCGGGGCCCCAAACCTCGACTGGTGAGCTGTTACGCACTCTTTAAAGGATAGCTGCTTCTGAGCTCACCTTCCAGTTGTTTTGGGCTTGGGACGCCCTTTTTGTGTTTACACTTAGCCGACACTCTGGGACCTTAACCACGGTCTGGGTTGTCTCCCTCACGCACTGTTAGCTTATTGCGGTCCTCAACGCCCCTTTCGAGACGCTTCAACCTGCCTCCGCCTAGATCGCTAGGATTCGGGTCGTACTCTAGTGACTCCACGCACTTGTATACGCTGCGCCTCACAGTGTTGCGCGCATATTGCTTTCGCTTCGGCTTCCCATATGAGGTTAGCCTCGCCACTTGGGTACATTCCCTGGCCCGTTCTTCAAAACGTAATATACGACGCTGGCAGTATAGCCCGTACTAATGCCTCGCGACATATTCCTTCGCTATACAGATCCTTTCACGCCGTATCGCTCCATTACCATCCGATTTCAGGCACTTTGCACCTCCCTTCTTGGGGTACTTTTCAGTTTTCGCTCACGCTACTACTACGCTATCGGTCTCAAGACGTATTTAGTTTTGGAAGTTGATGACTCCCGAATTCCCGCGAGAATTCCGACCCACGGTACTCAAGACCAAACCACAGTCCGCCAGTTTACGTCTACGTGACTATCACACTCTATGATCTGACGTTCCAGACAAGTTCGACTTCACTGGTTTGCACTGTATATGGCTTGGCTTATGACACTACATTTCCCTTTCCTTTCGGTAGGGATTCAGTTTAAACTCTGCCGTTTTCGCTCGCCGTTACTAGCGGCATCTCGATTGATTTCTTTTCCTGCCCCTACTAAGATGTTTCAATCCGGGGCGTTCCCGATCCTTACGGATCAGCACTTACGCACTGAGAGGTCCCATTAGGAGATCCTCGGTTCAAAACCTCCATGCGGTTCGCCGAGGCTTATCGCAACTTGGTACGTCCTTCATCAGCGCTTGAGCCGAGCCATTCACCGGATGGCTTATATGCCAGAACACGTTTCACTACATTCAGTTAGCGTCCAGATTGTGCTTATACACGGTTTCATTCAGCAAGACTCTGGTCAAGAATCCGCTACTCTACCCTTCCGCAGCAGCATTACACTGCTGAGTGCATCGGTAAGAGTCCCCGGTTTTAAACCCGGGACTACATACATGGACTCGCTGGGACTCGAACCCAGGGCCTCCGCCTTGCAAAGGCGGCGATCTTCCAACTGATCTACGAGCCCTTATCGTGGTCTCGTATGGCCCACGAACCTCTTCGGCGTGACAGTTTTTCGATTTCCAATCGACAGAATTTAGCATACGTTTGTATGCTGCGTTAGGAGGTGATCCAGCCGCAGATTCCCCTACGGCTACCTTGTTACGACTTAACCCCACTCGCGAAGCCTAAATTCGAACTTGTTAAAGCAAGCCCTCATTCAGACCTCACTCGCATGGTTTGACGGGCGGTGTGTGCAAGGAGCAGGGACGTATTCACCGCGTGATATTGATACGCGATTACTACGGATTCCGGCTTCATGAGGGCGAGTTGCAGCCCTCAATCCGAACTGAGGCTGGGTTTAGGAGATTACCGTCACCTTTCGGTGTTGGTGCCCATTGTCCCAACCATTGTAGCCCGCGTGTAGCCCGGACCATTCGGGGCATACTGACCTACCGTAGCCCGCTCCTTCCTCCGCTTTAGCAGCGGCGGTCCCCACAGTGTGCCCATCATCCTTGCGGATATGCTGGCAACTGTAGGCACGGGTCTTGCTCGTTGCCTGACTTAACAGGATGTCTCACGATACGAACTGACGACGGCCATGCACCTCCTCTCAGCGAATTCGGTAAGGTCTTTAGCCTGACCTTCATAGTGCTGTCGAGTCCGGTAAGCTTTCCGGCGTTGAATCCAATTGAACCGCAGGCTCCACCCGTTGTAGTGCTCCCCCGCCAATTCCTTTAAGTTTCAGCCTTGCGACCGTACTTCCCAGGTGACTCGCTTCAAGTTTTCACTGCGGCACCAG
>JAPZAR010000003.1 GCA_027460535.1 Candidatus Methanoperedens sp. | reverse complement strand
GTTTAGAGGAGTTCCTGGATCTACTACGTTCCCATCTTTTAACAGGGAGATGAGCATTGTCCGGGCACTCAGATCTATATCCACTGCCTTCAGGACATAGCCTTCCTGCAGGGGCAGGGTACTGCCAACTGATATGGTGTGTTTGAGGTCGTCATCCATAAGCACCTTGTGAAGCTGTCCCTGAGCAAGAGCGCTCTTTCCTGCAAAAGTGGTGCTTGGTTGTGCATTTGCAATAATGGTATTGGATGTATATCCCGCGAAGTACTTGTCAGCCATAAAGCCTATGACCTGATAACTGCCGAAACCTGAGTAGCCAAAACTCACGTCTTGAGGGGTTGTGGTGTAGTCAAGATTTTGTTCGCTTATAGTCCTGCTGCCATTCAACGGTGTTACAAGCCTCAGGCTTTCGTTACCCAAGCCACTGTCCAGGTCGTAGTAAAACCCTATGCTTGTAGTTCCTATGTTCATTCCGAAGTTATAAGGGGTCCATGTATCAATGGGATTTGCATCATTTCCTCTATAGACACTGCTCCTTACCTCGAAGACCCCGGTTTGTTCATTCGAGAGGGCAAAGCGCAGGGTATCGTTGTCTGCCACAAGTATATTCATATTTCCCATGAGGTTTTCTGTTTTACCTCTGTCGAGGCTTACGTCATTATTATTGCTCATCTCGATTTTATCCTGTCCGACATTTGTCACTTTCATATCATTGTACACGTTCCCGGTTTTAATCGTGGTTGGGTTCGATGATATCTGGAACACACCTTTCAGGAAGGCAGCCTGCACTTCTGTGCCTGAGAACACGCTGTCAAATCGTATCATAATTATAGGGAGGTCTGATACAGCACCCACTCTCGATGGGGCATAAACATAGGTCTGGCCTGCGTTTAGAGGAGTTCCTGGATCTACTACGTTCCCATCTTTTAACAGGGAGATGAGCATTGTCCGGGCACTCAGATCTATATCCACTGCCTTCAGGACATAGCCTTCCTGCAGGGGCA
>JAPZAR010000002.1 GCA_027460535.1 Candidatus Methanoperedens sp. | reverse complement strand
AAAGATAATAACTCTAACAACTGGATTTTACTGACCATGAAAAACGTAGGGTTCAACTGAACCTACTAAAGTACGGTTGAACCCCAAGGCCCGTAGGCAAAATAAGGTTAAGACTTTCAAAGTATTAAAGATTTGCCTGTTTGCCTCCGGGATAAGAAAAATTAAAGGAGGAAAAATATGAAAAAAAGTAAAGGAATGCAATTAGGGGCACTGCTTGCGGCTTTGTTGATCGTTAGCATTGCCTTTGTAGCTGTGGTAAGCGCGCAAGGAGCAAATGAGCAAACCAAAGTCGTGAAGTCTGGAAAAATTATGACCCCCGACCGTCGTCACATAATGAATGAATCAGACTTCGATAAGGCCATAATCGAAAGCGGGACTGTTAAGATACCAAAGACAAGTTCTATTGCAGAGCGCCTAGACGCAACAAAAAAAGCTATGGATAAGTTATCGAAAAAAATTAAAGTACCGGATAATGAAGTACTGGACATGTCGTGTGATTATGTCGCAGAGGAATGCAGCTACAGAGTCGGAAATCTCGTCAAAGCATCTGCCGGCGACGCGCTACCAGCAATTAATGGCTGGACAGAACGGGCAAGAGATATCAATAGCGCCGGTAACACCCTTTTCGAAGGAATTTGGAATGTTCCATCCGCTCCACTCGACCTGGCAAGCCCGCATCAGACCATATTTTACTTTACAGCAATGCAGAACAGTGAGAACTCCGGAGCTTCCATTCTCCAGCCCGTATTGGAATGGGGACAGAACGGACGAAATTCCTGGGATATTTCGTCATGGTATGGAATAAACGGGAGTTATTTTCACAATGAGACCATCACAAGAGTTAATGTGGGCGATTCCATATATGGATATATGCAGCTCCAGACTGCCCAACCAACACATTGGTTAATATGGACATATGACATTAATTCTGGCGTTGCATCAAGCAAATATGCATATACGAATCTTAAATTTCCGAATAGTTATGTTACGTTAGAATCGTATAACATAAACAACTGCAGACAGTTATCAGGAGGAAATGACTTTACAAATTTGCATTTAGCCGGTAGAACACCATCATGGACATCTTGGATAAACCAATCAGCAACAGCAGCATGTGGAACAATGGGTGTCAATATAAGATCGCCTTCTGAAGTCATCCTTCAGACAGGTCGTATGCCCTAAATCCCAAAAGATGAAAAAAAATGAATCGCATATTGATTGCGTGGTGTTGATAGCATCAATCGTAATTAATAATGCGATTCATTCATTTTATTTGAAGTCGATGAAATTAATATGAGAACAGTGGGTAGAACACCATCGGTTCGAATCTCAATAACAGCCGGGCCGCCGTTTTTATATATGAAAAGAATTGAAATATAAATTACAGCTTACCGGGAGGAACTTAAGAATGAAATACCACATCATTGCAGTATTTGTAATATGCCTCATATTAGGTACAGGGCTTGCTGCTGCTGGAACATTGACTGTCAGTCTGCAGCCCAGCCTCGATAGCAAAGGGGATATCATCAGGGCAAAGTCCATCACGAAGGCTGAATTGCTCCGAATGGATTATAACGGAACTATAACAACAGTAACCGGGACTGCAGCAAATTTTACGGCTCTGTTTAATTTGAGCGGCATAGCGCCAGGAGATTATTTCATCAGGGTGAATGACCTTACAGACAACCTCATTCCAACACGCATTGATGACCCAACGAAGGATATCAACCAGTTCTTTGGAGAGAATCTGGGGGTATCAATTATTGGCAACCTTTCAGATCCGACCTACCAGATTAAGATGCTTACTGAAACCCATGGAGTGCCACCAAGAGTCTGGTGCTCCGATGGTACTAGCGTGGTAGGGGAAGGTTCTTTTTATATTATACAGTCTCTTAAGACCAAACCCCAGAAACTCGAAATTAAATATGTAGTTTCGATATCTCCAGAACTAACGAATATAACTGACTATACACCATCTGCACCCATTCATCCGAGCACAATGACCTCAATCAATCCACCTTTTTCGAAATGGGTATTTGGTGAAGGGAGTCACGGCGTTGATTACGGCGGGAACGACAGCAAATGCAGCACCTGTCACGGTAATCTGGACACAAAACCAACAAATTTGGATACGAATCGAGATAACTTCACTGATATCCCAGTCAATAACGGTTTTTGTTTCAGATGTCACTACGGTAAAAGCGGCTCCGATGCTGGCTTTGTGGGAGAACCCGGCTGCCAACATCCATACCCTGCTCTCCAATTTACACCGGCAACCACAACGGCGAAACCGACGGCATCACCAACGACCGCAACGCCAAAAACACCTGCGTTCGAAGTAATTTTCGCAATTTCAGCAATGCTGGCAGTGCTATTAATTAAAAGAAAGTAAAATAGTATATCTTTCTTGTACGTAGCGATGATGTTACAAATAAAAATGAATTTAATTTTTATCAAAGAAAGAAATCATACATGGTACTGAAATGGTCGGAGATTTCATCGGCATCTGGAATTTCATCGATATTCAACAATTGCCTTAACCGCTTACGATTTTTAAGTTCATCCACAATATAGGCTATATCGCATGAAAAAAAAACATGGAGAGGAGAACAATTTTAAGGATTTGAACCACACCATTTGGCTTGCATATTCTGTCTATCTCTATATCATAGATGTCGTTTATATGTCGCACCCGCTGTGAATCATAATTCCCGCAAGGATTGCAAAGGCTGCCCTGTAATCCCAGACTCTCAGAAAAGCGCATATTACCGCCACCACGGAAAAGTCAACGATACTTCCTTTTAATTTAAGGATTGAAATGTATGGATTGTTTTTGAAAATTCCAACTCTCGCATTCTTTTCGTTTACTAACCATTTTTCTAATTGATACTTTTTTTAATATTAAAGATTTCTTTTTCACATTTAACTGATTAAAACAAGATAAAAACGATAAATTTATATACATTACATGAAAGTTAGTTGGTGTACAGATGAATAAATCCTGTACAAAAATGGTGGTAAAGTGTAGGTTTTGGAGATAAAAACTCTAACAACTGGATTTTACTGACCATGAAAAACGTAGGGTTCAACTGAACCTACTAAAGTACGGTTGAACCCCAATGGCCCGAAGGCAAAATAAGGTCATGACCTTCAAGGTATTAAAGGCTTGCCTAGTTTTGCCTCTGGAGTAATATAAAAAGGAGGTGAAAAAGAATGAAAGCAAGCTTAAAAATAGGAGCAATGGTTCTCATGGTACTGAGCTTATTCAGTGGTGCAGCACTGGCAGATCCAATCATAGGAGGAAGAGATGCAGGGAATACTGCAGGCCAAGCAAGTTCGCTAGAATCATCAATCCCCCTTAATAGTTGGTCTATATATGCAAACGGCCAATTTACCATCCCTAGTGATGAGGATGACTATTACAGGCTCAACACTCAAAACGGTGAATATCTGAACTATCAACTGGATCTCGCTAATTACCTCTCTGTTCAACAGAAAATCACAGATACCGGTGGTAATCCTCTGAATGCGCCAGTTAATGCCGGAAAAACTCTGCGACTCTATGGATCAACGCTATCTTGGGATCACAAAATACAGCTGGATATCAAAAATCCCTATTATATGTTCGCAATGAAGCGCACTCTGACATAGATTTGACGGGCATACCAAATCTTTACAAATTTAAAATTTTTATTTTTTTTATAATAAAATGATGATATGGTGAAAAGTAATTGAACAAAAAAACAGATCCACTAATAATATTAATCAGTACGCTCTTATCTATAAACCACTTATTTTTTTATAATAAAATGATGATATGATGAGAAGTAAATGAACCAAAAAACAGGTCCACTAATAATATCAATCAGTATGCTCTTATCCATAGCCCAGATAACCACAGCGAGCGCCTCAAATCTGACCACAGATGCTGATAAAGTTGAAAGCTTTGTCGAGATCACTAATATTATGGATAAAGAGGTACTAAAATCAATTGACTCTAATATGTTCGACATTTTCTATACCGTCGCAGATAGCAATTTCCTGTGGTCTCCTGATGGGTCAAGGTTATTGATTTTAACTCACAGGAATATGGCGACGAAAGGTGACACAAAACGTGTCCCATGCGGTGAATTCGGTCTCCATGAGCGCGCTTCCACTCTTTTCTGGATGTATGCGGACGGCAGTGAGGTTACTAACATTGCAAGAGCCGAGGTAAGCATCCGGGCAGCAAAGAACAATACTGCAGCTTTTTTAGATTCTGCCTGGTGGAGTCCAGATGGAGATAAAATTGTATTCATGGTTCTGAATCCTTGCGATGAGAAAACCCAAAAATACGTTTCATACAGAAATGGTTCCATTTTGGCTGATAATTCGACCGTTAATCAGCTTCCTCTGGGCTGGAGCTTTGCAGATTATGAGGATGGTATAAAATTGAGTCCTGACGGGGAAAAAATCGCTTTCATTGGCGACAAAGATGGTGAAGTTTATACAGTTAATGTCGATAATGCATCTGTTCAGCAACTGACAACTAACAGTGATATGCAAGCCATAGGACTAAGCTGGAAGCCTGATGGTAAAAAGTTAGTCATAATAACTTTAGACGCCCTTTATGTAATAGATGCTGATGGCAGCAATCTCAGATTAATCGAAAAAGGGGAAGACTTTTACCTTGCCTCATGGAGCCCCGATGGAACAAAAATAATTTTTACTAAGCATAATGAAAATGGAGACTTTGAAAACCTTCGAATATATTATATAGACACTGGAACTACAAAAACGGTAGATGAGAAGTGGGCAAGTCAAATTTCATGGAGTCCCAATGGCGATAAAATTGCCTTTCGTTCCGCCAGGGCTAGTAGCCTTTATATAGTAAATTCGGATGGAACTGATAAAATTACTCTGCCTGAAAGCTACTCTGCAAGAATGGAAAGTGCGTATGTCTGGGGAATGGACAATGAAATATACTATATGACTAACGATTCTATTGTTAAAATAAAACCAGATGGAACTGAACGATTGCTGCTTGTTAAGAATGTGCCCACAGATGTTTATAACAGCAACAAAATATACTTAAGCCCTGATGGTAGCAGGATACTTTTTACCGTTGGCAGGTCTACCGGGAGAGAACAGGTATATCTATTGAAAATGAAGGGATACGATGAAGTTATATCCATTTATGCTCCAAGTTCTATTAAACAAGGGGATGCAGCTCTCATTGAAGTTAAATCCATATCAAAGCCTGTCGAGAATGCAACAGTTCTTCTTAACGGCAGGGAAATAGGCAAAACCAATGAAAGCGGATTTTTAGAATATAGCTTCAAAGAAGCGGGAAATTTCGGGTTAAGTGCTGTCAAACAGGGCTTTAGGACTGCAAATATGTCTATTACAATCAAAGAGCAATCACCTGAGCCGATTGTCATTACAACAGCAACGCCTGCACCTACTGTGGGTGTTAATACGCCCAGAACACCCGGGTTTAGCATTATATTTGCAGTGTTCACATTAATATTAACAATTTACCAGATTAAAAAAATGAGGAGGATAAATGAAACGGAATATGGGAAATGTGTTTGTAATTGCACAGAAGGAGTTCGCAGATAACCTCTGGAGCATGAGGTTTCTGGCATTACTTTCAATTGTTACCCTGATAATATTCTCAATGAGCTATAGAGCAGCTACTGATGGAAGTGAAGTATTTAGATATGGGGGAAATTTCATTGACGTCGCCCAGATTATCGCACTTTTCCTGCCGCTACTGGGAATTGCACTTGGG
This sequence comes from Candidatus Methanoperedens sp., assembly GCA_027460535.1. Lineage (NCBI taxonomy): Archaea > Methanobacteriati > Methanobacteriota > Methanomicrobia > Methanosarcinales > Candidatus Methanoperedentaceae > Candidatus Methanoperedens > Candidatus Methanoperedens sp. The sequence goes on along the minus strand of JAPZAR010000002.1, from coordinate 18,423 downwards.
TTTGATATGATAGTTAAAGAGCGAAAATCGGCTTCAGTAAATGTTCTTTTAACTCATCCTGTATTCAGGGACAACATAATAGCAGGTAAGATTATGGGGTCTATGGCAACACTGGCGCTGGTTGTGGGCATAGCTGTAATTGCCTCGGTCGGAACAGTGCTCGCCGTAACCGGAGTGCAGGTCACCCTTCTTGAGCTTGAGCGCGTACTAATTTTCGCCATCTTAACATTTCTTTACATTTCTGTATTTTTAGGCATTAGCATATTCCTCTCGATAGTCTCGAAAAGTGCTTCAAACTCCTTGATTTGCGGGATAGCTGTCTGGCTCAACCTGGTTGTAGTATATGGTGCTATCATTTTCGTGATAGCATCTATTGCAACAGGACAGGTATCTTCCGATTCGTCTCTTTTTTATAAGCCAAGACTTGAACTCAATGCAAACCTGCAACAATTTACACCACTACACCACTATGCTGAAACTGTTAAGGGTGCACCCGATTTTAGTTGGGGCAGCGTAAATGTTGGGACAAGCAAATTAAGCCTAGGAATTTTCGATACAGGCAGTTCTCTGGATAAATGGATAGAAGAATACTGGGAAAACCTTGTAGTTCTTATCGCTTTACCAATTATTCTATTTATCGCGTCATTCATAGCGTTCCTGCGTCAGGATATAACCTGGTGATGGATATGAAAATAAGTTTTAAAAATTCGATCGTTATTGCTCAGAAAGAATTTGCAGACAATATCTTTAGTCCTGTGTTCTTAGTTCTGCTAATTACTTTCACGCTTATTATCTTCAGCTTTAGCTATGAGAAGGGACTGGAAGCCGGGAGTTTTACAAATGGAAGTACTTTGCTCATGGCTGGATTTTCAGGAGTAGCCCTGATAATAGGTTATTTTTCCCCTTTAATAGGTATTGCTCTTGGGTTTGATGCGATAGTTAAAGAACAAAAGTCTGGATCTTTAAACGTTCTATTAACGCATCCTGTATTCAGGGATAACATTATTATCGGTAAATTTCTCGGAGCAATGATAACATTAGCCTTTGTTCTGGGTATTTCTACGGTTGTATCTATTAGTAGTTTGCTTCTCATCCTGGGTGGCACTATAAGCGAAATAGAAATGAGCAGGTTATTTTTATTCATCACAATAACATTCTTCTACAGTCTCATCTTTCTGGGAATCAGTGTTCTTCTCTCTATCGTAGTAAAAGAAGCAACAGATTCGCTGGTCTACAACGTTGTAATCTGGCTGGGTTTATGTGCTGTATTCGGTACAATTGTCGCTGGGCTTGCAATCATTTTTACAGGCCAACCAATCAGAACAGGTAGTGCTTCCTTTGAACTCGCACTGAACCTCGCAAATATATCGCCTCTCTACCACTATGCTGAAACTATAACGGGTCAGGGTTACGTTGGATGGGGAGGTATTGGACCTGAACCAAGTGCAATAAAAGGAATATTAGACACCCGCTTTACCCTTTCCCAGTGGTTCAGTGAGTTCTGGATGAATTTAACCGTGATAATCGTAACTCCAGTTATCTTGCTTATAACAGCTTTCATTGCATTCCTCAGGAAGGACATCAGTACATGAATAGAATCTTAAGACTCCTCGGCGTTATAACTATACTCATATTTATTATACCTTTAGCCAGTGCTGAATTTTCCCAGATCACAGCCATCACGGACTTAACCGGCAAAGTTGTTCGTCCAGGCGACACAGTCGAATTCACCACTACTCTGCAAAAGGTATACAACACCACCAAAAGCGTCTCTGTCAAGCTCTTCATAGACAAAAAACCTGACAACTGGCTTGCAGGTTTTTACGCAGACAATAATCAGGTCAGCCAGATAACCTTCCCATCCGATTCAACCGATTCAAAGCAAATTGTCTTAAGACTTCGGGTGCCGGTTAATACCAGCGATGGAGCCTATTTGATAAGGATAGGTTTACAACCCTATGGTGAGGATGTAACTAATTATGAATTGATATATCGCGAGTTCGTGGCAACTGTGGACAGAAATGCTATGCCTAATCTCGATATATATTCAAGCATTCCAGGCAGAAAGACCCATCCCGGCTTACCCGTTAAGTTCAGTATCACCATAGAGAATAAATACGACAGCAGGGCCACCGTAAAGCTCTCAGTGCTCACAAAGCCAAACGAATGGGGCGTGGACATGCTCTCCTCAGATGGCGCAAGGATTACAAAGCTGAGTATCCCCGCACAAAGCACGCAGGATTTTGATGTCATAGCCCAACCCCCTGTCAATACCAGCGAAGGAGATTACGAAGTCCTGATAGGGGCATCTATGGAAAGCGGCAGCCAGATCATTTCACTGCCGCTGAGTGTCAGCATCAATCCTGATCTCGATCCGACACTGGCGTTGAGCGCGTATCTTGAGATGCATTCAAGCATAGCCGGTCTTGCGGTTCGCCCTGAGAATACGGCGGATTTTACCGTATCCCTGAAAAACAGGTTTGACCAGCAGCTCTTGCTGAATCTAAAGACATTGAACAAGCCAGAAGGCTGGAATGTTGTGTTTCTCTCAGATACAGATGATAAAGTGACGCTTACTACCCTTGAATTGCCTGCCAAAGGTGAGCAGAATTTCAAGGTGAAAGTCAAACCTTCCCCGAATGCCAGCGACGGGATATACCCTGTACTCGTGGGTGCTGTTAGTGGAGATGATAGAAGCGTGTCCCAGAGACTTGAGGTCACGGTCAATAAAGGTCTTGAGAAAAGCCAGATACTCAGCCTTTATCCGAGCTACAGCGAGGTAACGCTTAATCCGGGCGGTTCGACAGAAATCAGTGTAACCCTTAGAAATGGCGGGGATGTGGCACTGAGCAGCGTTCAGCTTGAGATACAGGATGTCAGCGGTATCAGTACCCAGATAAGGAGCTTCGGGACAATAGAAACACTGGAAGCCGGTGAATCGAGGAATATCCCTGTTGAGATCACTGCGCAGGCAGATGCAGGTTCAGGAATAAAAGAGATATTCATGCGTGCCAAGAGTGGTGATATTCAGGGCGAGGAAAAGAGCATTAAAATCAATGTGGAGAAATCAGGATCAAGCGGAGTGGCAGGAATCGGGATGGTGGTGCTGGCTATTATTGTGCTGGTGTTTATAATACGCAAATTCGGGAGAAGATAAATATGAATAAAATCGATCGAAATGAAAACATTATAGAAACTATAAATCTTACCAAGAGTTTTGGTAAGAAACATGAACTTATAGCAGTGGATTCGCTTAACCTGAGGGTTAAAAAGGGGGAGGTCTTTGGCTTTGTTGGTCCTAATGGCGCAGGCAAGACCACTACTATGAAGATGCTCATAGGCTTGCTTGAACCTACAAGCGGCACAGGCAAAGTAGCAGGCTATGATATTGTGAGAGAGATTATAAAGATACGGGAAGCCACTGGGGTTTTACCAGAACCCGCTGGCTATTATGATAACCTCACTGCAAGGCAGAACCTCAGGTTCTATGCCAAGCTCTACGATATCGATGAAAAGACAAGGGAGAAACGTATCGTTGACCTGCTTGAACTGGTTGGTCTTAACCGTGCTGTAGACCAGAGAACAGGCGGATTCTCAACCGGCATGCGCAAACGTTTCGGTCTCGCTCAGGCACTGATAAACGAGCCTAGCGTGCTGTTCCTTGATGAACCTACCAGCGGCATCGATCCCCTGGGAGCCCAGATGATGCGGGATTTGATTAAAAAACTCAGCAAAGAAAAAGGCGTAACCGTATTTTTGAGCAGTCACAGCATGGCAGAGGTTGAGGAGATATGCGATAGGATAGGGGTTATAGCTAGGGGCAAGCTGCTTGCTGAAGGCACAGTGGAGGAACTCAGAGATAGGGTGAGGGGAAAGGTAGGCGTCAGGTATGCACTTGAAGTAAATGATCTGCCAATGCAGAGGGTTGTGGAGGGATTGAAGGGATTGAAAGGTATGCGTTCAGTGGAGAAAGCAAACGGTCATGTCTCGCTTCTGACGGATCCGGGCGTGCGCATGGAAATAGCAATGGCTGTGAAGTCCATGGGCGGAACAATTTCCAAATTCGAGGAGGAGAGGATGGATCTGCAACGAGTGTTCCTGAAGCTGATAGAAGAATCTGCATGACGGCGGTAAGTGCATATACACAAAAACAAGAAAATCAGTTAGATGTTTCAAATCTGCAAAGTCTTTCTGGCTTAGATGTTAATAATCTATCAGAACAACAAATTGAGTCTATGATGACCGCCGAACAGAAGGAATTATTCAAAGAGCTTGCTAAAAAGGAATTCTCGGTAACCCAAATAGGTGACGATAAAATAGTTACAATTCCAATAATCGAAGCAAACGGAAAAGATTCTTCATAGAAAATGTTCCTTGGATAGTTGGCTATTGGCGTTCCAGTCGAGAGGAGCTTGTACCTTGCCTTCAGCATTCTGACTGCTTTTGCCTGCTCGCTATCCTTTGCCTTGATCTTATGCGCCTCGTCGATCGCTGTGAACTGAAATCTTCGCCTCATTGCCTTTGCAAAGGTCTTCTTTGTGTGATTGTTGAGAGGGCGCCGCTGTGACTTGGATAGCCTGGGTTGCCAGGTGATCTGCAGTTGCGGCTTTATGAGTTACCGAATTTACTGCTGTCGTTCTGACAGGGGCGCCCTACCCCTTTTTAAAAATGATAGTAATAAATGTGTATCCTCATGAGATGCCGGACTAAAATAGGATAATTGGTGCGAGGGATGGGATTTGAACCCATGAATCCCTACGGAAATAGCCCCTCAAGCTATCGCCTTTGACCGGTCTGGGCAACCCTCGCATATATGTTTGCGCTATCTTTTGCGCAAGGTTTATATCTGTTAAGTTACATCTTTTTTTATGCTATTTTCGTGATACCCAGACTTAAATCTTGTGCCATGCTTCGAGCATAACCCTCAAGCTGGCGCCTTTGACCGGTCTGGGCAACCTCCGCAAATCGATATCCCTCTATAGCTTATCCCGGTGATATATTTTTGCAATTGTTAAAAATTATAGGCGATAATCAGAGCGTGTCAAGTATCTCGCCTAATTGTCCTGCTCTTTTCTTTATACTCTCGGCGGCATCGATAACAAGTTCAACTGCTGCAGTAGAACCGCTCGTTTCAAATGTCATCACAAAGGATTCAGGGTCGTAGCTCACTTTAATTGCATTCGCATCACAGGCTTTTTCGCATAGCTTGCACATCGAACATTCTATTATGTCCGTGACCTTGACCTTTTCACCGTTCAATTTCAAGATATCCCGCGGGCATGCTTCGATGCATTTACCGCATCCATCGCAATCGCCTATAGTTACCACAGGCATGTTCTTATATCCGCTTGCAATTCCTGCCTGCCATTTCACGTGCTTTCTGCCTGTTCCGAGCCTTGCTATCGCCTCGACCACGACCTTGTGCTTTTCCTTGAGTTCAACGATGGGTATAGTAGTATCTGCAGGTCGGACCCCCGGGTCTGTTGAGACCATGTCGCCGGCATAAACGACCTTCGGACCCTCGGCGCTGAGCGTCAATGAGACCTGGCAGATTGGGCAACCCTGCCCCTTGCAGCTGCATTCCTCCGGGAAGGAATAATTCTTGGTATCTGCCTTTAAGGGTATGAGACCCAATCTCAAAGTAAGCTGCTCATCAAAAAGAACAGATGTGTTATCATAGATATTCACGTCATCTATTGCCAGTACCGGGACCTCCGAAAGGATGCTCCTTCTCAATGCATTGGCGATTGAAGCAGAAACCCCGGATAGAACAAATCTCGCCTTTCGTTCTGATAATTCTATGATGTCTATATCCATTATTATACTCGCCTTCCCTTTTTAGCTTTCGTGCCATCGTGGGGTATCGGCGTAACATCCTCGATGCGCCCAATCTTAATCCCGGCACGCGCAAATGCCCTGATAGCTGCCTGAGCTCCAGGTCCCGGGCTTCGTTGCATATTGCCCCCGGGTGCTCTTACTTTTATATGGATGCCGGTGACTCCTTTATCCCTTATTTTATCAGCGATCTGGGTGGCCATTTGCATGGCAGTATATGGAGAGCTCTCTTCCCTCGCTGCTTTTGTGACCATGCCTCCGCTTATTTTCGCGATGGTTTCTGCCCCTGTTAAATCAGTGACCGTAATCAGGGTATTATTAAATGATGAATATATATGGGCTACGCCCCATTTTTCTGTTGCCATTGTTAGACCTCCATCCTGGGCTCATTCTTAGTTCCGATATTCTCCTGCGGGGGTGCAGCCTGTTCTTTCACGATTGCTCTTGCCACCTGTGTGGGTCTTGATGGATGTGATTCACCCGATAATGGCGAATTTCCATAATAATCCAGCCGCAATTCCTCTTCAGCAGAAACAATATAACCCGGAACAGTGACTTTTTTGCCACCGACCGAGATATGTCCGTGCACTATGAATTGACGCGCCTGTTTTATGGTGTTAGCAAGTCCCTGCTTATGTACCTGGGTCTGAAGACGCCTCTCAAGGAAATTGGTTACATCAAGCGAGAGTATGTCGTCAAGCACGCCGTCGGTTTTTAAAAGAGAATATCGTTTCAGCCTGTTCAATATATTATCTGAATCTGTTTTCACATGACCCGAGAGCTTACCTTTTGTGCTTTCAGCCAGGAGCTTTCTTGCCAGTTCCCTGTATTTCTTAAGACCGCTGTGCGCCTTCCACACCTCTTTTTTATTTCGAAGACCGTATCTCTTTACGAGTTCGACCTCTGAAGCCATCCTGGTAGCCTGCCAGGGATGTTTTGGCGTTTCGTATGTTTTCCGGTTTTTCCCTGGGTATCCCATTATTTACCACCCTTCTTTTCTTCTGTTTTTTCTCCTTCCTTGGCCGCTGCCTTGGTTGCTGCGATGGCTGCACGCGTGACTCCTACTACCCTGCCCTTGCGACCTGTCGACCTGGTGCGCTGGCCCCTGACTCTGAGACCTTTTTCATGCCTGACACCTTTATAGGATCGCATCTTCTTCATGAGGTTCAAGTCTTCATTGAGGCTCATCATTACGTCTATTCCTATGACATGCCTGTCTTCGCCTGTCATGTAGTCGTTCTGCTTATTCATCATCCAGTACGGGATAACGGTAGGGATCTTATCCACAGATAATTGTAATCTTTCGATATCAGCATCATTAAGGTATCCCAGCGTAGCCATGGGATCAAGACCCGCATTGGTTGAGACCACCTTTGCGAGACGTCTGCTTATACCCTTTATTCCAGTGAGGGCGTATTGGACGCTTCTTCTCCCTTCAAGATCAGCATCGGCTATGCGGACAATGTGTCTTATCTCAGGCCCGGCTTCTTTGGCCTTTGGTGCTTCCTTTTTCCCCTCTTTTGGGGCACCTTTGCGCTCTTTCTTTGGGTGTTCTTTCCCTTCCCCTTTTCCTTCGAATTTCTTCTCTTCTTTCTTTTCTTTCTTTGCCTCTTGCGGCGCTTCTTTCTTGGGAGCCTCTTTCTTAGGGGCTTCCTTTGCTGTTTCTTTTACTTCTTTTGGTTCTTCCTTTTTAGCCATCGTATCCTCCTGTGGCTTTAGCCCCGGAAATATCCGGCGCGGCCCTGATTCTGGGCAGGCTTAATACTTGGACATAGCATTTATATTTTATGTATGCATGACGCTATCGTTAAGTATATTCTGGTAACGCGACATAACAATTGACTATGACCCGTCAAGTGTATATGGACCACAGTGCAACGACTGCGGCTGATCCAGCTGTCACAGAAGCAATGTTTCCTTATTTTTCCGAAAAATTCGGCAACCCTTCAAGCCTTTATACAGTAGGAAGACAGGCAAGAAAGGCCATTGAAGAGGCGAGGCAAAAAGTCGCGGACCTGGTAGGGGCCAAAAAAGAGGAGATAATATTCACAGGCAGCGGCACCGAATCCGATAATCTCGCCATTAAGGGGTTTGCCTATAAGAACAGGAAGAAAGGAGACCATATAATCACAAGTTGTATCGAGCACCATGCAGTTCTCAACACGTGCAAATATCTTGAAGCTCAGGGATTCAAAGTAACCTATCTTCCGGTGAGCAAGGAAGGATTGGTGGAACCTCTGGATGTTGAGAAAGCGATAACAACAAAGACCATACTTATAACGATAATGCACGCTAACAACGAGATAGGGACTATCCAGCCCATCGAAGAGATCGGGAAAATAGCAAAAGAAAAGAATATTCCATTTCATACTGATGCGGTACAGACGGCGGGAAAGCTCCCTGTCAATGTGGACGCACTCGGTGTAAACCTGTTATCAATGAGCGCGCATAAGATATACGGACCAAAAGGTGTAGGTGCCCTTTACATCAGGAAGGGGACTGTGGTGGAGCCGCTACTGCATGGCGGAGGGCATGAGAGAAACATACGCTCAAGCACAGAAAATGTCCCGGGGATCGTTGGATTCGGGAAAGCAGCAGAGCTTGCAAAGGAACGCCTTCCTCAAGAGCAAAAATTAGCAATCCTCAGGGATTCTCTCATCAAGGGAATTCTTGATATCAAAGAATCATATCTTAACGGACATCCCACAAAACGCCTTCCCAATAATGCGAATTTCAGGTTCAGCTATATCGAAGGTGAGTCAATGATACTGAACCTTGATATGAAAGGAGTTGCAGCATCCACGGGTTCTGCCTGCTCCTCCACATCGCTTGAGCCGTCGCATGTTCTCATGGCGATTGGATTGAAACCAGAGGAAGCGCACGGTTCTCTCAGGTTGACCCTCGGGCTTGGCAACACGCAGGAAGACGTGGATTATGTGGTTTCAACACTGCCTGATATTGTCAATAAGCTCAGAATGATATCGCCGCTGGCGAGGTAACATATGACGGACGGATACAGCGAAAAAGTGATGGAACATTTTGCCAACCCGAGAAACGTGGGCGAAATAAAAGATGCGGATGGCATCGGCAAGGTGGGAAACCCGGTTTGTGGTGACCTCATGTGGATCTACATCAAAGTGAAAGACAACAGGCTTGAGGATGTCAAATTCAAGACCTTCGGCTGCGGCGCCGCTATCGCGACGAGCAGCATGATCACCGAAATGGCAAAAGGAAAGACCCTTGAGGAGGGGCTCAAAATATCACGTAATGATGTAGCAGACGCGCTTGATGGCCTTCCACCGATCAAGATGCACTGCTCAAACCTTGCAGCAGATGGATTGCATGCAGCAATAAAGGATTATCTTGAGAGATCGGGGAAAAAATGAGGCCCCATGCGAGATAGTCGTACAGTGATTCCTGCACTTACTGCCTTACGAAGGGATAATTAAATGAATATTTTTTTCCATTTGCTCGATTCTGCTGACCCCTCTTTCTGGTTCACAAAGCTTCCAATGAATATGTACCAGTTATGCACAGCAAGTATGAAGGCTATCAGGAAGATGACCTGGGTCAATTCAACCAGGTAGAATTCTTTTAGTGAATCACCCAAATTTGTGAGGATAAAAGTGAATTTGACAAGGGTATTGAGAGCGAACGATGCCCCTGCGATCGATATATACATCCAAGTACGCTCCATCACCGATCCGTTTAAAAATAGCCTGGCCTTCAAGAGATCCTTATCCACTTTGCGCATCATGAAAAGTATCTGCCCTATCAGGAAGATTATGATGAAAGCCGCCCCGGCATTGTATATCTCTATGAAAGTGTCAATAAAACCCATCGTGAACAATACATTTCCTCCTGCGAGTTTATTATTATAATAATCATAATTAAACTATATGTATTTATTGCTTACTGAGAAATTAATATAAAATCTTCAGATTCTTAAAAAGATAGGCCAAAATGTCATTATTCATTTCCTAATCAGCTTTCATAAGTCAGGGCGCCTGCAGACATATTGATAGCTATTTCTGCTATGTCACCGCTGTAACTTGCTATTCTATCCAGGCTATCGAGCATGGTTTTCTGCAGGATTGCCGACTGGATGTTTTTGGGCTGAAGTAATTCATTTGAGAGGTTAGAAAGGGATTTCTTGATCTCCTTCAATTCCTGGAAAATTTTCTCAGCCGTTGCATGGTCTCTTGTGAACAACGAATTCACAGATTTTTCAAATATGGCCGCGATGCTGATATTGAGGTTCACGAAATCACCCAGCTGCACGTCTTTATTGATCTCAGCCAGCTGAATATAGCTTTTTGCCATGTTCTCTATATGATCCGCAATTCGCTCAAGCACTTTAACAACAATCCTGTAACCCAGGCAATCTCTCTGGTCTTCTATCCCCAGCTTTTCCGCGACCTGCTGGTATTCAACTGCGCTCTTAAGCTGCCTGACGACCAGGAAATAGAGGCGGTCGATCTCCCGCTCCCTTACTATGACGTCTTTCGCAAGCCCGATATCCACGCTTTTCAAAGCTTTCCCTAAATCAAGAAGCATTGATCTGTTGATGGAGAACATTCTCTGGAGTATCTGCATGGTACTCATACGTTTGTAATCAAGCATTATTTCAAGTGTCATTGCTTCGTTGGTATCCTCGACTATTTCTACTCCGATCAGATAGTCCAGAATATTTCGTATGATCTCTCGATATGCAAGATGATCCTTTCTGTCAAGTTTTATCTTGATCGTATCATAACCCACCAGATAAAAAGCGATTAATATGCGCTCTAATGAATCACTTGATATTACTTGAGAGATTTTAATCTCCTTCGTTCGTGACTCTTTTTCAATTACACCGGTCTCGATCTGCAATGAACTACCATGTTCTGTAACCACCAGAGAGTCTCCGGGTTTCAAATTCGTTTTCTTAACCCATTTTTTGGGCAATGAAATTACATAGGTCGAACCACCGCTAACGTAAACTTTTCGTGTTTCCATGTTATCTTTACTCTACTGATATTTTGAATATATATAGATTATTGGAATAATACATATATCTTTTATAATCTGAATAATCCAAAATAAAGGAGATTATCCCACAACTTTCAGAGTACCCATACTTTAAGGTACAAACAACGCGCGCTGCAAACATGCTTCAGGTCAGCCGGCTTGCCTGCCAGATCACGTCCTAATAGTTTTTTAACCACTCCAAGTATATATCAAAGCCGCCCTGTCATACAGGAAAGCGATTATCGGACAGCTCCTTCAGATGGCGGTCGTTGAACGGGAATTGTATCAAAAATGTGGGGATAAAACTAATATTGCACAACGTCATATTTACTGTATTCATACAAATGATTGAATCAGGGGATTGCTATGGTTATTTCAAATCTTGATAAGATTTTTCATCCAAAAAGCATCGCACTGGTCGGAGCAAGCGATGAAAAGGATTCTGTGGGATATATATTAATGGAAAATCTCACAAAAGCAGGATACTCAGGAAAAGTGTATCCGGTCAATATTCATAAGCCTGAGATTCTTGGATTGCAGGCTTACGAAAGCGTTGGTCAAATTCCAGAGACTGTTGACCTTGCTATTATCGCAACACCTGCAAAAACCGTAACCGAAGTGGTGGAGCAGTGCGGAAAAGCGAAAATACCCGGACTGATCATTATTTCAGCAGGTTTTAAAGAAGTCGGGGAAGAAGGAAAAGCACTTGAAGATAAGATTATCGAGTTAAAAAAGAAATATAACATGCGAATTATTGGACCCAACTGTCTTGGTATCATCCGCCCGGATATCAATCTTAATACAACTTTCTTAAAAAAATTGGTAAAGCCGGGCAATATCGCATTTATCTCACAGAGCGGTGCATTAGGCTCAGCAATTCTTGACTGGGCAACCCATGAGAACATCGGATTCAGTAATTTCGTTTCAGTAGGTTCGATGATTGACGTGGACTTTGGGGATCTCATAGACTATTTCGGAACTGACCCTAAGACAACGAGCATATTGATGTATATTGAAGGGATAACCGATGCCAGGGAATTCATGAGTGCATCGAGGCACTTTGCAAGGACGAAACCCATAATCGTGGTAAAGGCTGGAAGGTTTAGTGAAAGTGCAAAAGCAGCAGCTTCACATACGGGATCTCTTGCCGGTGAAGATATGGTGTATGAGGCTGCATTTAAACGTGCAGGGATAGTGCGTGTTGAGGAAATTGCCGACCTTTTCAATTGCGCCGAAGTCTTGGGTCTTCATCCCCTTCCTAAAGGACAGAACCTTGTTATTATCACGAATGCAGGCGGTCCGGGAGTGATGGCTGCGGATGCGCTCTTAGCAAGAAAGGGGAAGCTTGCAAAGCTTGGCGAAAAAACGATGGAGATGCTTGACGGTATTTTACCTCGTTATTGGAGTAAAGGAAACCCGATCGATCTTTTGGGAGATGCCGGTTCCGACAGATACAAAGCATCTATGGAGGCATGTTTTAGAGACGAGAACATTGACTCGATCTTAATAATTCATACTCCCCAGGGAACTACGGATCCTGCTGATGTTGCCAAAACGATTGTGGAAGTGGTCAGGAATGAAGAACATCGTAAAACCATATTGACATCGTTCATGGGTTACGAAGATGTAGAAGAGGCAAACCATATTCTTATTGATAACAACATTCCGACATATTCCACTCCTGAACAGGCAGTTGCAACTTTCATGTACATGTATCAATATAAACGGAATCTTGAACTGCTTTATGAAACACCTGCCGAACTGCCTGTAAATAGCATACCGCCCAGACGTCCCCTGGAGATTATCATAAGAAATGCGGCAAAAGAAGGCAGGGAAATATTGACCGAAATGGAAGCAAAGAACCTTCTGGAAGATTATAATTTTCCGGTTGTGAAAACACTGGTGGCAAAAAACGCAGATGAAGCAGTTACTATGGCTTCCCAGATAGGTTTTCCAGTGGTTCTGAAGGTATTATCACCGGAAATAGTACATAAAACAGACGCAGGAGGGGTCGTTCTAAATATTAATTCTGAGGCTGAAGTAAGAGTTGCATTTGATGACATTATTAAACGGGCAAAAGATTATAATACGAAAGCCAGGATTCAGGGAGTTACAGTTCAATCCATGATAAAAAAAGGATATGAGATTATCCTGGGAGCAAAAACCGACAGGTTATTTGGCCCTGTAATCCTGTTTGGAATGGGTGGTATTGGTGTAGAACTTTTTAAAGATGTTGCCGTGGGGCTTCCGCCGTTAAATCAAACATTAGCGAGAAGAATAATGGAGGAAACAATTGTTTATCAAATCTTAAAGGGTTATCGGAATAAGCTGCCTGCAAATCTTAACTTGCTTGAAGAGATAATGATTCGTTTTTCCCAGATGCTTGTTGATTTTCCTCAAATTAAAGAAGTTGATATTAATCCATTATTTATAGATGAAAAGGAGGCTTTTGTTCTTGATGCCCGCGTGGTGATAGATAAAGAAAATGTGTTCGAAAAACTCAGAGCCCATGAACACCTTGTGATCAGCCCATATCCTGAGAAGTATATAATCCCATGGATACTCCTGGACGGCCGTACCGTAATTCTAAGACCCATAAAGCCGGAAGATGAACCAATGTGGTTAGAAATGTTCCAGCACTTCTCAGAAGAATCCTTGCACTACAGGCTTTTTGAAGTTATCAAGGATACTCCTCACGAGCTTCGGGTCCGGTATTGCAATATTGATTATTATCGGGAAATGGCCATAGTAGCAGAATTAATCGAGGATGATCAAAGGAAAATCATAGGTGTGGTGAGGCTTATTATTGAGCCTGATGGGAAAAAAGCAGAAATTGCTTTCATTGTTGCTGATCCATGGCAGGGCCTTGGGCTGGGATCTAAAATGGTGGACTATATGATTGAAATCTGCAAGGACAAAAAAATTGAAACAGTCCATGCGATAATGTTACCTGATAATCATCGAGCGATTCAACTTCTTGAGAGGATGGGATTCTCTATTCAATACCATGAAGATACAACGGAAGGCACTCTGAATCTAATGGAAGAAGAATCGTAATGTCGATAAGAATCGGAAAGAAATTTATCCTGATCCTGCTATCCATTATTTGGCTGTGTGCCGGATTAGACCGCTTAATTATGCCATTCAATATCAGAAGCACAATCGCAAATTGCAGAATAGCTTTAAGATTCCTGCATTTGTAAAATTAAACAGCGCAGTATCCATTATCGATATAACCGCCAATGAAAAGAATGATTTTATACTGATTTTATGTAGCATATATAGATTCTTGGGAAAAAGTATATGCCATCTAATACACTCTAAACTCAAATTGTAGATGATCAATGCAGAAATAAGAAAAGTTCAGGTAACCGGTAAATCAACGTTCGTTGTTTCCCTTCCCAAGAAATGGGCTGTCAGTGCCGGGATATCCTCCGGTTCCCTTGTTCATATGCATCCACAGGAGGACGGTTCGCTTCTTTTAACCACAAACGGCGCTTTTGCGGCTGAGAGTCCAAAGACCATAACCATAGATGGAAGGGTGGGTGAGCCGTTGATAAGAGATATAATAGCCACCTACGTTGCCGGGTACCGCGTGATTGAGCTTAAAGCTAAAAATATAACGCATGAGCAGAGAAAAGACATAACGGCTATAGTTAAAAAGTTGATAGGTATTGAGATTATCGAAGAAACACACGAGAAGGTGGTCATTCAGGATATCTCGAATCCAGGCGATATGCCTATCGATATGAGTTTTCGGCGCATGCATATAAAAGTGCAGTGGATGCTTGACAATACCATCAAGGCAATGAATACAAAAGATGTTTCTCTCGCCTCTGAAGTCGTAAAGCAGGACGATGAGATTGACCGTCTCCATCTATTGATATCAAAACAATTCATGGGTATTTTACTCCATTCAAGGATATCCGAAAAAAGTGAACTCGGATTGACAGGGGCCTTCTACTACAGGCTGGCAAGCGACCAATTAGAGCGTGTGTCAGACCATGCGGGTAAGATTGCCGGTATAATATTGGAATCAGGTGAAAAAATTCCTCACGCCATGCTCGATAATATTGTTAAAATCGGTATCATCTCTTATAAGCTTGTCAATGATTCAGTTGTTTCTTTTACAAAATGCAATGTAGAACTTGCAAACAGGGTTATTGAAGAACATAAAAAAATAGGCGAGGATCTGCGCAGAATAAGACACCCTTCAACAACTATGAATCCTGACGCTGTCATGTCCTTAGGGCTCGTAGCAGACAGCGTAAAAAGGATAGGGGATTATGCTGCAAATGTCGCAGAGTTAGCCATTGACTTCTCTAGAAGTATATAGATTATATACACTATATGCAAAAAAGTCTAATAAGGCTTTATTCTATTTTCAAGCAATGAGGGCTATTCTGTTGCTTATCATCGGGCTGAATATAATGGCGATGGCATCAGCAGCATCTGACTGGGAAGAACATGATGTAACTCTCAATTGGGGTGAAAGCGTCAGTTTTTACAATTATAATATAACAGCGGTGGATTTCAGGCCCGGGACTGTAGAAGAAAATCCGGAAAAATGTGATAATGAAACCAATGGCTATAACAGAAAAATTTACAGGTGGGACAGGGTTCCTGAAAACAGGATTATAGCGAGGGTTCCTAAGAACACAAATTTATTTAAGTAAAAGGAGTGGGACTTTATTGGGGAGAAATATTTCTCCCCTTCACAATTATAATATATGTGTTGCGAGGATTTGATGGAAAAGAGCATGCTGGGGCTTAATTGAAGATGAGGTCTGGGTTACCCCTGGCTTGCCGTTTATGATTCCTATACCGTTAGGTTTTTTAATAGCTGTATTGTATGGTGATATCATGTTTGAGTTAACCAGACTTCCTCTCTGAGCTAGAGAGATTATGAAGAAAAAAGTGTTATTCCTCTGCACAGAAAATTCCTGCCGTTCCCAGATGGCAGAGGGGATTTTTCGGCATCTGCTGGGCAGTGAGTTCGAGGTATTCAGTGCAGGATCAAGACCTTCTGCTGTAAATCCAACAGCAATAAAGGTCATGGCAGAAATTGGCATTGATATTTCAGGGCACAGGTCAAAATCGGTAGATGAATTTCAGGGGATGAATTTTGATTTCGTTATAACCACATGCGATGCTGCCAGAGAGACCTGTCCTGTTTTCCCAGGCAATACCCGCCATTTGCACTGGAGTTTTAGTGACCCGGCAGATGCAAGAGGGTCTGAAGAAGAGATACTTTCTGTGTTCAGGAAGGTCAGGGACGAAATAAAGCTGCGGATACAGGAAGAATTCAGCCAATATTGATTTTCCATATATAGAATATATAGATTATTTTGATAAGTTATATAAACTTTATAGAATACCTCTAACACGCAAAATCATCGGATTTTGCTTCCAGATATAAGGAAAGGAGGGATGATCTATGAAGACAAATAACGAAAAATATTGTGAGGATAAATCTCCTCATCATCTCATTTTTCAGCGCAGATGTCCACTAGATAGGAATGATGGGGTGAATGTGTGAAATACGCTGAAGGAGATACAGTAAGATTTAAACTCAAATCGGGTGAACTACTGGAAGGAGATGTTCTCTTTATCGAAAGGAGTCCCCGTGAGGATGTATTGTATATAAACAGTTCCAACAGATGGGCGTATAGAGTGTCTGAAAAAAGGATTATATCCAGGGTTCCTGAGAAAACAAATTTATCTAACTAAAGGAGTGGGACTTCATAGGGGAGAAATATTTCTCCCCTTCCAATTCATAAAACACTGTGAGTCTACCTAAGGGGATTTCAGTCCAATGATGTTATTTAACAACACTGATATAATTACATTGAGCAAAGACAGAGATATAATTAGCCTCTCCAGTCTACCTATTCAAAGGGGGTAATGGAAGTGAAGGTGAAATACCTCGGCTTCGGGAGCGTGGAGATAGATGGCGAGCGGTACGAGTACGATGTCGTGGTTCGCGGTGGCCGGGTGGAGAAGAGGAGAAAGAAGCTTTCGAAGCATTTGAAAGAAAAGTACGGCCACACCCCTCTGTCCCTCGCCGAGAATATTCCATGGGACTGCAAAACGCTCATCATAGGCACAGGAGAATCGGGTGCACTCCCGGTGCTGGATGAGGTGAAAGCGGAGGCGGAGAACCGGGGTGTAACTTTGATTATCATGAAGACAGAAGAAGCATGTCGAGAGCTGGAGAAGGCCAGAGGCAAGACTAACGCGGTACTGCACCTGACCTGCTAGGGTGGCCGCAGTTTATGGTATATCTCTTCCAGGTCTTCGAGCCAGAGTTTGGCTTCGGCGTCCAGGGAATCCTCCAGTCACCCGAACCTGTTGGTGCTGGCATGACAATTCCAATGCATTTAAAGGTTAGCTGATGTGGGTATTATTAACCAGATCCAACTTACTTCAATGAAGAGGGCAGGAATGTTCATTGAGCAAAAACGAACGCTTGTAGAGCGATTTATTGCTTTTATACCTTTTATAAATTATTTAAATGTATTTTCGTAACTTTCATATCATCGTAGCTATGCCTATCGGTTTATATAGAATCTAAAGCATCACAAAGCTGAAATTTTTAACTATTTTCATCTCTCACTTCAAAGAATGTCTTGTTATCATGCGTAGGCGATTTATGGAGATTGATTGCTACCAGATTGTTTCCTTCTCTTCATGAGAATTTAGAAAATCACTGGATTCTTGAATTGTGCCATTATTATCAGTTTTATATATATTTATTTCTTGCTGTAAGAAAATATCGAACCAGATGAAAGAACCTAAGTATTTTGAAAATTATTAATAATTGATTATCATTGATCGACCTGGTATCGCCGTCATTCGGCAATATGGACGTCAATTTCGATTTTTTCCTAAAATTAGCGCTGGCTATGCTTATCGGGATCCTCATCGGTATTGAAAGAGAACACAAGCGCCCTGAAACAATGGAACTGATTGCAGGGATTCGTTCATTTTCTATTGCCTGCATCGCTGGAATGGTTTCTTCCTACCTGGCTTTGAAAACGGTTCCTGGAATCCTACTAATTTCCCTTGCATTTTTTGCGATAATATCTGCAATATACATTTACATAAAAAATGTAATATTGAAAATGCCCGGGATAACAGGCCCGATTGCATTATATTGTACGTTCCTCCTTGGCGTCTTAATAACTTATGAATTCTATATCCCGGCAATCGCGGGAGCTGTAATTATTACACTTTTGCTTGCAGAAAAAGCCCCCCTTCATTCATTTGCTACCAATCTTACAAATGATGAAATCTTAAGCGGCGTTCGATTTCTTGCAGTTGTTTTCATACTTTATCCCATTACTCCGGATGAATTATTCATGGGAGTAATTAATCCAAGGACGATTCTCCAGATTGTGATAATAGTTGCGACTATCAGCTTCATCAGCTTCGTCATTATGAAGGAGATCGGGACAAAACGCGGTTTACCTGTTTCCGGGATGCTTGGCGGGCTTGTGAACAGTCAGGCAACGACAGGAGCCCTTGCTGCGATGGCAAAAAAAAGAACCGAGTTAATAGAATCCAGTTACCTGGGGA
>JAPZAR010000001.1 GCA_027460535.1 Candidatus Methanoperedens sp. | reverse complement strand
GGATTTCAGATATATTTTTAAGTGTAGAAGATATTGTTACCATGGTCAAGCGCAGGTAATATCATTACATTAAAGAATAAATAAGTATTTATTGTGATGATATTACTTTTTGGCCATAACTGGATTATTTTACTGTGCCTCATCATGTACATTATATATATATAATTATGAGCAATAAATTCATATATTATGGTCATGAATATAAAGTTAGTGACCACGATTAATTGCTACTTATATATACAATATGCGCGATAAACACCCTATCCACACCACCCTCAGCACGGATGTAATGAGGATACTTGAGCGTTACGAGAAGGAGCTCGGAACTAAGAATGCTGTGCTTGAACGCGCTCTACTCGGCATGGACAAGCTCAGGTTCAAAGAGAAGATAGACATTCAAAATGTCAGCAGGATCATCAAAAGAGTAAAAACCGGTGTTCCCGGCTTTGACGGGCTTGTTGAAGGGGGCATACCCGAAGGCTTTGTCGTGGTTGTAACAGGTCCGCCTGGTACTGGAAAGACCACATTCTCACTGCAGTTTTTGCTTGAAGGCGTAAAGAACGGCGAACGATGTATTTTCTTTTCTTTCGAGGAAATGGTGGACCAGCTTGTAAAGCAGACCCTTCGTTTCGGATGGGATATCGGAAAGTATATCGATAAAGGATATCTTGAGATCTTCGGGTTCAGCAGGTTTTCAACAGAGGAGATAATTGAAATCATTAATATAAAGAATTCGATGATTTCGATTTTATGGGCGATGCTGTCATTTTTCTCGATAAGAGGCAGACGCATGATCTGGATCCATACCCGACCCATTTTATTCAGATCCAAAAAATGAGATTGACAAAAGTCAATGAAATGCCCACCTCGTTCATTTTTACAAATCATGGAATGACGCTCATGAGTACCATGGATCTGGAAAAAAAACTTGCGGATTCATCCAAGGCTCAGACACAGGTAGATGGGACCATGGGGTGAGATCTCATGTATTTTCACCAAAGTGCTGGGCTGCTATTGTGAGATCTGCAATATCCACAGCGCCGTCCATATTCACATCATAGCGAGGATAAGGCGGGACAACAATTTCATTGAAATGCTGTTCGATGATAGTCAAATCTTCGATATCTACGATTCCGTCCTCATTGACGTCGTAGCGCGGATAGGCTTGGGGTGCATCTATAGATACATCTCCATTTATCAAATCCAACGGAATCGCAACCCCACCGGGATCGCTGATTTTCACATTGGAGAGATCAATTCCGGATGCGCCCGATGAACCGATTGCAGTAGCGTTGATAATGATGAATGTGCCTGGAGTCGATACATTTGAGTGCCCGAGGACAGCTTCGGTGATATTTTCGATCGAACCCAGAGAATTATTTATTGTGCCATTATTGAAGAACGTAC